>JAYVKQ010000935.1:0-6636 GCA_043768285.1 Saprospiraceae bacterium
GATACCGCAAAACGATAATTACCTGTTTCATTACCACCCGTAAAAGCCAATGAATTGTTCATTGTATTCCCCGTTCTGTAAAAATCATTGATTGTTTCACCTGTATTTGAATACGGTCTTTGAACACCATCAAATTGAATAGTAGGCTGACCGTCAAACTTAGTACCCCAATTTTGAAGGGCTTGGTCTAACGCTTCGTTTTGAGTGGCGAATTTTTTGCCATTTACACCTTGACCATATTCTTTTTGAAAATCAGTAAGGTCAACAGCCCTATCCGAAGTAAGATTTGAATTGAAAGAAACGCCCAAACCCTTGCGTTTTGCACCCGATTTGGTCGTAATCAAGATGACGCCATTTGCTGCTTTAGAACCATACAAAGCGGCAGCCGTGTTACCTTTCAAAACCGATACACTTTCAATGTCGTCTGGGTTGAACATAGATAGACCGTCACCCGAGTCGTTGCCACCCCACATACCCGCTTGTCCGAAGTTGCCACTTTCCATTGGCACACCATTGACAACATATAAAGGTTGGTCGCTACCACCCAACGATGAACCACCGCGAATGATAACCCGCGTAGAGCCACCCGCACCAGAAGCTGGTGGAGAAACATTCACACCCGCTACTTTACCCGGCAAGGCATTGCCCAAGTTAGCCGTCCGCACTTCTTGGAAACGATTACCATCCAACTGCGTAACCGCATATGGAAGAGCTTTTTTCTGCCTTGTCATACCAAAAGCCGTAACGACAACTTCTTGCAAAGTGCCTTCAGCAAGGGCAACTGATAAGCCGCTTTGTGCGCTGGCTACCGTCATTTCCTGCGCATCGTAGCCTACAAAAGAGACGACAAGCGTAGTCGGAAATTTAGCAATTTTGAGACTGAAATTACCATCTGTATCCGAAAGCGTACCATTTTGAGTACCTTTTTCCAACACAGAAGCCCCTATCAAAGGAGAGTCATCATTGCTTGATTTGATTGAGCCAGACACCGTTTGGGCGTTTATACCCAAAGCCGTTGATAGCATCACCAAACAAGCCATAAAGGTTTTTAAGTCAAATGACCAAAATCCTTTATAAAATCTAGTGAGTTTAGAATTATTTGTCATGTTTTAATAAATAGAAAAAGTTTAGGTAATTAAAATAATTTCAGTTGCTCTGTATTAGTTGTTTTGTTAGGAGGCAGTTATGGATACTTTTATGGGAAAAGAGATAGGCATTAAAAGTTAATTTTTACAAAAAAACTTGTTTAAAGAGTACAAGACAGCATATAGATTATTTAGGTTAATGAGCATAAAATAAAAATGAAAAACAGCTTTTTCATTTAAAATAGATTTAGATTATTCTAAAAATGCAGGTTTTCGTTGAACTCATAATAAGATTATCGGCTAATAATTATAATTTAGATAAGCAAATGTATAAAACTTTTTAAATTTTTTATAAAAGTAAATAAAAATTATTACATTTATCAAAAACTACTTAAAAAATAGATCTATCAAAAAAATTTCAAACCCTCTCCAATATCATCGCCGAAGCCCCTCCACCACCATTACAAATGGCTGCCATACCATATCGCACACTATTTTGATGCAAAACGCCATTCAAGGTCGTCAATATGCGGGCACCAGAACAGCCTAATGGATGACCTAAGGAGACTGCACCACCATTTATATTCATCAAATTAGGGTCAAAATCAAGCACTTTTGCAAATGCCATAGGTACTACTGCGAAGGCTTCATTCACTTCAAAATAAGCAATATCTTGTAGTTTCAAACCAGAGCGTTTTAAGGCAATAGGGGCAGCAATAGTCGGTGCTGTCGTAAACCATTCGGGTTGTTGCTCGCCATCGGCAAACGATACTATCCGCGCTAAAGGTTTGAGATTCAATTGCTTAACCATTTTTTCGCTGGCTAATATTAAGGCAGCTGCGCCGTCATTGATAGTTGAGGCATTAGCAGCCGTTACCGTCCCGTCTTTTGAAAAAGCGGGGCGCAATGTGGGTATTTTATCAAACTGTACGTTTTTATATTCCTCGTCTTCGGTCATCATAATAGTGCCTTTACGAGTCGCTATTTCTACGGGTACTATTTCGTTTTTAAAACGCCCCCCCTCAGTAGCAGCAGCCGAATTTTGGTATGAACGAATGGCATACGCATCTTGTTCTTGTCTCGAAAAGCCGTATTTCACCGCCGTTCTGTCCGCATAATTGCCCATTGCAATTTGGTCATATACATCTACCAAACCATCTTTTGCCAAACCGTCTATCAATTCACCATTGCCATATTTGTAGCCAAAACGCGCTTTGGGAATATAAAACGGGATTTGCGACATACTCTCAAAACCACCCGTCACAACTATATCCGCATGACCCAGCATAATGCTTTGCGCCCCCAATGCCGTTGCCTTCATACCCGAAGCACACACCTTATTAATGGTCGTGCAATTCACCTTATCAGGCAGACCAGCAAATTTCGCCGCCTGTCGTGCAGGAGCTTGTCCCAAATTAGCGGATACCACATTGCCCATCAATACTTCATCCACTTCGTTGGGGTCAATACCAGCCTCAACCAACGCCGCTTTGATAGCCAATGCACCTAATTTAGTAGCAGATATATCTGCCAACATACCACCAAAACTGCCCAAAGGCGTGCGCTTTGCCGCTACTATATATACTTCTTTTGCCATGATTTTTTTTATAATTTTGAATGAATAATAGGGTGTTTTATATTCTTTAAAACGTAATGCTAAGGTATATGTTTATGGGGTAAATCATCATTTGATTTTTTGCAAATTTGGAATTCAATTCCAAATTTGCAAAAAATTAGAAAACGTAATCTTAATTAATCTGACCAACGTAATAACCGCCCCAAGCAAACATAATATAGTACATGATTTGCAAAACAATATTCGCATAAACACCCGCCACTACATCATCGAGCATCACACCCCATCCGCCTTTGATGTTTTCTAATTGTCTGATACCCAAAGGTTTAGCTATATCGAAAAAGCGGAAGAGGATAAACGCGCCTACGATGTGAAAAATACTGAGGGGGTGCCCCAAGAGGGCAATCCATACGCCAATCATCTCGTCAATAACAACGTGCTTTGGATCTTCGCCCCATTCGTTTTCGAGTGCGTCACAGGCTTTTACGCCTATCCATGTAAAGAGGACAATGCTTAGGCAGAGTATCAAATTCGTTTGATAGCTGTCTAATTTTAGAAGATACAGGGGATATAGCATCAAAACGGCGACCGATGCGCCCCATGTACCGGGCGCGGCGGGTAGCCAGCCAGAGCCAAAACCAGTAGCCATGAACTTGTAAAAACGTGTCATATGATGCTATTTTATTTAATCCAACCCGCTTGCTTATACCAGTCAATCGTCTCTTTCATACCTAAAAAAAGGTCATATTGAGGCGTGAATTGCAAATCAGTGAATGTTTCTTGCATATCGCATATCCAACTTTCTGCCATCAGTTCACCTAATTTATTGCGGTTGAGCATGGGCGGTTCTTTGCGTATATCCCCTATTTTTTCAGCGACAAAAGCGACTACTTTGACAATACTTATAGGGATACCAAATTTGAACGTTTTTTTATTAAAAAGAGTGCTAATAGCATTACCCAAATCGGCATTTGAATACACATTGCCATCGGTAGCCAAATAGCATTTACCTGATTGCCCATGTTCTAAAGCCGCCAGCATCATACGTACTAAGTCTTTTGAATATATAAAACTCAACTGTTGCGGTTGCGTGCCGAGCGACAACTCCAAACCCATTTTGATAGGATTGACAACAGCTAAAAACTCTTTATCGCGTGGTCCGAAAACGGCAGTTGGCTGTATTGCTACCCAATTAAAGCCTTCGCACGTTGCCAAATATTGTTCGGCAGCCAATTTACTTTCGCCATAATAGGTCACAGGTTGCCGAGATACTGAGGGGGTAATAATTTTATCTTTTTGGGTGGGTCCCATAGCTGCCAAGCTACTCGTAAACAGAAACATATCGGGTTGCAGTCCTCCCTCTTTCAAAATTTCTACAAAATTTTTAGTCAATTCTACATTTACATCAAAATAGCCTTGCCTATCCAATGCTTTTGTCGTTCCTGCATTATGAATGATATAATCGAACCGACCCGATTTTTCCAATGCGGATTGCAAGGCTTTTTCATCTTTAAAATTAAGATTGAGGAACTGTATGCGTGGGTCTTGCAGGTACGTTTTATCGCTCGAAGGGCGCACGGCGGCAGTGACTTCCCAACCGCGTTTGAGGGCTTCGTCAACTAAGGTTGAACCTATAAAGCCACTTGCGCCTGTTATAAGTATTCGTTTCATAAAATAAATGTACGATGTTTGATGTACGATGTACGGTACTATAAAATACTGAGGGGGGTAGCTCTACGTTTCGTCCTTCCCTTTTCCCAATTGTTTTAAATAATTTTCACTCGAAACTACCTTTTTTCCCAAATTTGCTTCTACCCTTTCGCGTGCTTCGCCTGCCGTTTTACCCCCTTTTGTGGCGGCATCGTGGTTTTCATTGAAGCCTTGTGCATCATTATCAACGGCAATGCTGCGGGTGACTTCCTCGCCGAGGGCAGTTAGAATGAGTTCGAGGGGGGTCATATGGTCGCGTAGGTTTTGGCTTGTTTTATCTAAACCTTTCACGTTTTTATGCTCGCTGGGTGTTAAGCCAAATGTTCCTTTGGCAATAGTCGCTGTTAAAATGGAATACTCTTGCCCTTCTTGCACGCCCCTGTTTTTCCATTCATCGGTTAGTTGCTTGCGGGTATCAATGGTTTGTAAACGGCGGTCAATCCATTCGTCAGTATAGCCTTTGGCTTTATATATTTCTTTAAGGCGGTCAAAGCCGAGTTCGGGATTTTCGACTTCTTCCATTTTTTCCTTACCTACCGAAGCCAGCCACATTTTAAACGGCTCGGCTTTGGGCGATGGCACAGACATAATGATGCGCAGCACCCCCTCAGTATTGGCGCAATCTGTCTTGTAATTTTTACCATCTGTGGAAGGCAATTTCAGTTGTCCACAAAGTGAGGACAACTGCGGCTCGCGGGTTTTGAGCGTGTTCCAATATTTGCGCGGCGTAGGGCTATTGGTCAATATTTCAATCACATCAACGACTGAAAAATACCATGCTTCGTTGTGCCATATGCGCCGAATTTGGGTATTTTCAAAGGTGATTATAGCATTATTTTGTTCCATAGCGTGTTATTATTAAAATTTAAACACAAATTAAACGAATTAAACACAAATGACACCAAGTTGTATAGGGATAAATTGGTGTTATTTAAAATTTATTTGTCTCCTTCGTGTTTAGTATTCAACGCTCCTTATATCGCCTTTTCGTGCAAACGATACTTGCGATACACCTTGCCGTTGATATGTTCTAAGGCGCGGTTCATCATATCATTACCTTCCAAAATCCAAGAGGCTTCGCCGCGCAAGATGCCTTTTTCCTGCGCTGTTTTGATATTTTTAACATAAAAAACGGCATCAATACCCAAGCGACGGTATTCTTTCAACGTCCCCAAAGCGATGATGCGCACGCTTTTTATTTTGCGCATACCCATCAATAACTTGATAAAACCGAAGGGAAATAATCGCCCCCGTTTGAGTTTTATTTGCGCTTCGTTGACGTTAGGGACTGTCAAAGCTGCACCAATTACTTTGCCTTCTTTTTCGGCAAAATAAATAAAATCGGGGTCAAGTGCAGGTTTCAAATCCTTCGCAATTTGGGCAATTTCGGCGGCAGTCATCGGCACAAATCCCGTATTTTCTGCCCACGATTCGTTATAAACGGGCATAAAGGCATTCATTTCAGCCTTGAAGTTTTTCATGTTTATTGTGCGAATGGTAATGCCTCGTGCTGCCAAGCGTTTTTCCAAATTGTCGCCAAATTCAACGATTTTGGGTGACATCTCTTTAGCTGAAAATTCCCAACACAACAAGTCGCTATATTTCGTAAAACCATATTGCGCTAATAGAGTATTGTAATAATTATGATTGTAAGTCATCATAATAAACGGTGGCTCGTCAAAGTTTTCCAATAGCGTGCCTACTGTTTCGTTGGTAGAAAAATTGGCAGGTCCAATCATATTCGATAAGCCTTGCCCTTTGAGCCAATCGGTGGCTGTATCCAATAGTTTTTTGGCTATATCGTAATCATTTATCACATCAAAAAAACCGAAAAAGCCTTCCTGTTTTCCCGTAAAAGCGATATGGTTGTTGTTGCGAATAGCGGCAATACGCCCAACGATTTTACCGTCTTTTTTGGCTAAAAAATACTCGGCAGTAGAGTGGAGAAAAAACGGCGATTTTTTAGGATTGAGTAATGCCTCTTGTTCCATATACAACATCGGTACATAATTGGGGTCGCCTTCGTAGAGGTCGTGCGGAAAATCAATGAATTGTGTGAGTTGTTTTTTGTTGGTTTTATCAATATGTATGATATCAATCATGGTTGGTATGGAATGATGAGTTATAAATAATGAGTGATGATTTTTTAGACACCCTCAGTATTTTGAGGGTGTTTTACAAAATATTTACCCCTAACCCCCAGAGGCAGGGTTGATTGGTTCTAAAATAAAGGTCATTGGAAGCCTTATGTAGTGTCGAATTTAT
>JAYVKQ010000936.1:0-6505 GCA_043768285.1 Saprospiraceae bacterium
GGACGAAAAACAATCCGAATTATTAAACGGCATAGGAAACGGGCACACCTACTTACAAGGCATAACGATTGAAAAACTGCGAGACATTGCGCAAAATACACTTTTCAAAGAATATTCATTAGAGAGCCTGAAGCCGCAATTTAATTGCGTTTGCGGCTAAAAAAAACGCCCGACTTTGACAAGTTGGCGTTTTTCATACCATTTAGATAGTATTTTCTGTACAAAAAAAACAATTACACAAAAAAATATGTATCCATGATATGAATATGCAAAAACAATCCACTCGGAATTGAAATAAGAACTATCTTTGCGGTATTAAAAGTAAACTATCAACAATTTATTTATTATGCAAGTTTTTGACTTCCAAAATGCTACGCTTAGTAGCATAGCCGCCGCGTGTGGTGTATCCACGCGAACTGTATCGCGCAGGATTGAGGCGGCGATAGGGAAATTTCGGGACGATGAAAGGATTTCCAAAGGCACAGTTATTGAAATCCTAAGCATTATTGCAGAGTACAATGTAAATGCAGGCAAGATTGTTTTTGGGGACCCTGTTGAGTTGTCCAAAGAACGCAACGAGCTTACAAGTAAGTTGGACAACTTGTCCAGACAGTTCGACAACGTGTCCAAAGAACGAGACACCTTATTGAGTCGTCTGGACAACTTGTCCAGACAGTTCGACAACGTGTCCAAAGAACGAGACACCTTATCGAGTCGTCTGGACAACTTGTCGAAAACCGCAGAGCAACGCGGTGACAGCGAGATGCAATTGCGCGTTAAATTGGCGCGTACTGAAACGGAATTAGAATACCAATCCAGAACCGCAGACAGCTTGTCAAGGGAAAACGCCACGCTCAAAGAAATTGTCGAGCGTGGCGTTTTAGAAAAAAAAGCAATCCAAGCAGATTCAGCCGATGCGTCAGCATTGTCCACTAAATTGGAATTTGCTTTGGAAAAGGCATCTAAATTCGATAATGCAGATTTGATGCTAAAATCTGCATTATCGAATTTAGATAGTCTTGACAAGAAAAACGCCGAGTTATTGACCGTAAACAAGGAGTTGTCCGAATCTGTAAGCGTTTTAAAAAAAGAGAATAGTGTTTTTTTGGAGAAAATTTTATCGTTTGAATCAAGTTCAAATAGTCTCAAAGATTTTGTGATAAATTTCACCCAAAAATACAAAGGGATAATTATAGCAATTGGATACCTCAATTGGTTGGCAGTGGCTATAATTGGTTATCGGGAAATTCAGACCTTTTACGGCACATTTGTAAATCTTAATATGTTTGCATGGGTTTCGTGCGTATTTGCCGTGCTACTAACATTGCTTTCGCAGGGTGCAATAGTGGAAAAGGGAGGGTTGACTTGCGCCAAGATATGGTTAAATGGTTGGGATAGTGCCAAAAAGCCAACTGAAAAAATAATGGACAAAATTAGCGTCGCAGGTGGCGTTATTGCCGTCGCAATTATGTTTATGGTTGCACAAAACGTTTATAAGTCAAGCTACATACCGCCGAAAAAAAACGAGGTGCTATTGTCGGAAATTGCACAGCGTTTTAAATCCGATACAAGTGACATATTGACCCGTTACAGGCAAGATACATCAAGAATTGGCGATTCTGTAAGACTTGCGATAGGTGCAAGAAATGTGGAAATGTCCAAAAGGTGGACATCCGCAGAGACAAAAAACAATCTCGGTAACGCCAATGAATTAGCGGTTCTGAATTGGCGCAAGAGATTGAATGATGTAAATTGCGCATCGCAAATCGCCAACGTCACCAAAAAATATCGTCAAGATATTGACAACGCGCCAACCATTCAGCAAATGAATAATCAAGTTATCGCGTTGTCAGTTTTTCTGTTTATGGTATTGGTTCGCATCGCAAGTCTTATTGTGATTGCGGTGCAGGAGATGGAAGGCGTACAAGTTGCGCCAAAAAAATTAAGACACGTTGTGCGCGATGCGTGGCGCGACTTATGGAATATAATATAAATACATACATAATATGCTGATTGTTAAACCTTTTGGAAAAAATAACACTTGCGCGTTATACTTAAAAGGTTTAACTTTGTAGAAAATTACAGAAGATGAATATATACATATCCTTAAAAAAGGCTCATAAACAAGGGTACTTTAATTTGAACTTTGAAAGCCATGAGGTTGTTCAAGAGCAAATAGACTTGTCGTACTCAACGTGCATACATTTGACAGAGATGCAATTCGCATCGAGTCGAATTAAGGAATTAGAAAAGTGTGTAAAGCATATTTGGCTATCTGTTGGCGTTGAGTACGCCAGAGGAGACGGATATATACGCATACCAGCATCCAGTATAAACACCTTGATGCTGTGGCAAGAGGAAGGCGTTAAAAAAATTTTTTTAAAAAGTAAACTACAATAAAATGAAATTATTAGACAAAGAAGTAGAATTTGCCGACGTTGTAAAGCTATTTATCCTTCTAATTTCCATTGAAGGCGTATTTCATGAATCACTAAATGGGATAATTCAAGTTAAGTTATCTATACCTACATTGGGCATCATCGTGTTTATAAACACGATTGTAGCGTTTATGTTAGCGTTAGCTTGGATCCAAAGGGTTCAAGCTAACGCCAAAGTTGAGATAAAAATCGAGGCGGATATTATTCGCCAAGAGATAAAAGACGAGGTAAAAAAGATTATGGATAAATTGTCCGAAGAAGTTTTTGTAATCATAAAAGACAAAAAAAATGCAGCATAAAATTATTGACATAATAAAGCCCTCAATAAGGATTAAGCGGTATCTAATAGGGTTACATTTTGAATTCAAGTCCATTTTTTGGACTTTTCGAGTTGTGGAGATTCCACCGAACCTTGCAACCCTTCTTTTTCGGGAGTTGGAGCGCAATGCTAAATCGTACATGATTGCGACAATCATGATGCGATTTGCAATAACCATATTTTTTTTAATAAAAACGTTAAAACTGGTATTTTTATGGATGCAATCATAAAGGAGTCGCTAAATATTAGTGGCGCAGTAGGTATTTTTAGTTTAGTGACGGGTGCGATGTGCTTGAAAATGAAAGGTTGCGCAGGCAGCATTAAAATGCAGCCTGCGCAAATTATTACCGAGTCCAGTGCGGCTAAAAAACATAAAACCCGCAGCGAGTATGTGCCAACCGACGCAAAAGATATTGCAACAGCAGAAGTAGTAGCTTTTATTGGGCATTATTCTAAAATTGCGGTTGGTGAAATGGATAAATTTCAGATTCCTGCAAGTATTTCGATGGCACAGGCGATTATTGAGAGTCGTGCAGGTAAGAGCGTTTTGGCTACCAAAAATAATAATATGTTTGGAATCAAATGTTTCTTGAAACCAAGCGCAAATGCGGCTTGTGGCAAAACGCATTGTACCAATCATTTTGACGATTCTGGCAAGGATTTCTTCCGAAAATACGAAAATGGATGGGATTCTTGGCGCGAACACAGTCAATTTTTGACGAAAGATAGGTATCAACCGTTGTTCAAAATGGGCAAAGATTACAAACTTTGGGCAAAAGGGTTAAGTGAATTGGGTTACGCGACCGATTCTGATTATGAAAAAAAATTAATCAGTGTCATCGAACGATATAAATTGTACAAATTGGACGAATTGCAGATATTTTTTTACAAATGATTATGAATGCAGTTTTTTTGCATTCATAATCATTAATTTTGCATTTATTTATTTAACTAAAAATCATTATTCAATGAATCTAGTCAATACAAACCCGTTTCCAATTTCCCTAAAAACGGGACATGGTAAAATCACACTGCCAAAAACGACGCTTGATGTAAGGGTGGTAACCAATCAAGTTCCCGTAAGTGAAACCAGCGAAGGCGTGTCTATTGCAAAAGCGTCAAACCCTCGAATTGTTGGGTTGCCGCAAAAAAAAGACGGCACTGGTTACGTCACGAACTTAGCCGTGTATTATGCGTCCAAAATCGAGGGTCGTGACGACTGTTATGCGTTTAATGCAGAAGCGGAAGGTACCGTCAGAAACGAAAAGGGGCAAATTGAAATTTACGGCGGACTTCTTTCGTAAGTTAATCAGGTGTAATACAAAGGGGTGTGCATGATTCTGTCATGCATACCCCTTTGTATTATGTCCTTTTTTTTGCAAAACCACATCCGTAATTTTGCAAAAAAAACCTTGCAAAATGCAATTTTTAGATTTTAAAATCAGTATGTCCACCCTGTTAGGTTTTGTGGGCTTTATCTCAATTGACCAATGGGCTGCATTTGGTACAGGCGCATTAGGTTGTATTGGTGTTTTGTACGGCTTTTACGAGCGATATAGAAATATTGTCACGCGAAGCGAAGAACACAAGCGCATGATGAAAGAACAGGATTTAGAATGCACCAGGCTGAGTCTTGAAATTGAATTGTTGAAATCCAAAAACGACGAAAGGAGGCAAATTGCCGATGCTAAAACTGAAACTAAACGGAAGTATCAAAAACGTTCCTCAAAATTGGCAGGAAATGAATCTGAGGTTACGACCGTCAGTAATTCGAGTGATTAATGATTTGGGTCAATCGGAAGGGCTTCTGGCATCGTTGCCTAAAATATTAGGTGTGCCGAAATCGCTTCTGTACGCGGTTGGTACAGATAATATCGCTCATTTGTTGTCTCAGATGGGTGATATTAATTTAGATTCGAGTCCAATACCTATCTTAGACACCTTTTTTTGGAAAAAAAGGTCGTTAAAATCGTGTGGCAATAACTTTTGCGACGGAACGGCAATACAATTCGCTGTTTCGTGGTATGCGTATCAGCAATACACAAAAACAGCGAACCGCAAATATCTTGTCGAAATATTTCAAGCATTGTATCGAGATACGCCTTTGGTGGAAAAAAGCGCGTCGAGCGAATTCGATTTTTATGAAGACATCCCAGTCTATATTTTATTGGTATCGCTTCGGTATTTCGAGGCAATACAGAAATTGGTTTTCAACGTGGGTGAAAATCATAAATTATGGGCAAATGGTCAACGTAAATCAAAAATAGAATTCACGTGGCATCTTGCTTTTAGAAGCATGGTGGAATATGATTTGCAGAAATACGACGACTTGAGTCAGCGTCCTTTTTGGGATGTTTTTCAGGTCATGTTAGAAAAAAATAACGCGCTTCAATCCTTAAAAAATGACACCACGAGAAGTGATTAAGCAGGTTGTGGAACGAATGGTCGTCAAGCCAACCCTTATGTACACGACCTATTTGGGGTATAATCTCGAAACACTACAAGGATTAACTTATCCTGCCCTCTTAATAATGTCTCCTTTTTCGTGGAGATTTGTAAATATTGATGGTTTAGTCAAAAAAAAATATAACCTGCAAATACTGTTTGCGCACCAACAAAGCGAGTTTGTCGAGTCCCAAGCATTTCGGGAACTGGAGCTTCATCAGATGCTTGAAAACTTTTTTAGCACACTTTCGGAATCGTCTTGCCTTTCCAATGGATTGATGGTGGTGTTCGATAAAGTAGAAGATATTGGCGAGATAGTGCCCAAAGAGGCTGAAAATATAGACGACACATTTGGCTTTTACGCTGAAATAAATATAGCAATATGATTACAATAATTCGAGATTTGCCACAAATCGCGGCCAATGGAAAGCCAATAGTGGTGGAGTGGCGGACGGACGCGCCCACGGCTCAAGCCCGAATTATTGTAGAAACCAACGATATTCCCAATAGACCTATTGAAACACATTGGACACGATATTATGAAGGCGTGTCACAATTGGAAATCGGAACATCCTTTGAGTTGCAGCCACCATTACCGCCCGACCTTACATTAGGCACTACAAGTACCCCGTTTTTTATTTTGGAGAATTCATTAGAGGTAGCGCGAGCGCACCTTAATGATGTTATGGGTTCGTCGGTACACGATGGAACTGTTTCGCAATATTGCCACATTATGTACGGCGATGAGCGCAATATGTCATTTCAGAGCAATCCGAATTTTGGGACTTATCACCATTTTGGGCATGATTACCCGAATGGATATCAGAAGCGAATGACAAAGGAGCAGCCCGATTACCTATTTTTGTTAACTCCATACGGATATGAAAATGTCACAATATCCGCAACTATATTTACATCCGAGGGTTTTCGCAACATAAACTTGTACGAAAACATCTCTATTCCGCAAGGCAAACTTGTTGCATTTCCTTGTGGAATGGAGCAAATAAATATACAAAGATTTGCAAATCAATTATTTACGTATGCAAACATAACAGGATATGTATTTTCTATAAATTACGAGGAGATTCCTATTATAGACCCCGCCGCCCTACAGTCCGCGCCAAGAAGTTATATGGTCGCGCAAAAGTCCATCGTTATAGAACCTACATTACCCGATTCGATTTATATGGCAATTGAAAATGGTGCGGGCGGTATTGAAACGCAATGCTTCCCTGTTTCGCAGAGCCAACGTATAGGAAAACGAAAGACGTTCATGAACGACGCACTATCGTACAATGACAGA
>JAYVKQ010000937.1:0-12869 GCA_043768285.1 Saprospiraceae bacterium
CACCGTAAATACGACCTTTCCGTTGGGTGTAACGACCTCCAATTGCTGATTTTGAAACAGCCCGACAATGAATTTTTCCACGTCCTTATCCACGCAAAACGATACCTGCCAATAGACGGTACTCCCTTGAAAACATATCGTTTGGGCATATCTATCAATGCCATATGGCAATCCCTGCAAATCGCTAAACGTAAAGAGTTTGAACAATTTGCCCGAGGCTTCATACCCCTTTTCGTGCAACCAATGTGAAAACACAGGGTCGGCACGTTCCAACACTTTATATATCACCGCCTGCAAAGCATATTGGTAATTGAGCGACAGTACGCTATTGGGTCGGCATTGTAATGTGAGTTTTAGACGCATTTTTTTTAAATGGATAATTGATAGATTATAGTTGATAGTTGATAGTTGGCTACCCCCTCAGTATTTTCCTTTTTTTTATTGTTGTGATGCAAAGGTATAGGGGTGTGGGGTGCATTATATGCCCTACCCCATCACTAATTTTTAAAAAAAATTACGCTCATTAACAAAAACAGTGTATCATACGACAAAAAGGCATAAATTTGTTGAAAATTACACTTAACCATATATTCATATTAAATGGCAAAAGACAAATACCATCATTTAGTAAAAAAAGCGTTACAAGAAATTGGTTGGCTTATTACCGATGACCCATTTTATATTCCAACTTTGAAAAGAAAATTGGAAGTAGATTTAGGTGCTGAACGGGTTATTGCCGCTGAAAAAGGCAATCAAAAAATAGCTGTCGAAATAAAAAGCTTCGTTGGTTTATCCGAAATTCATGAATTTTACAAAGCCTTGGGTCAATTCAACTACTATCAATTGGCTTTAGAAGACCATCAATCAGAACGGATTTTATATTTAGCTGTACCATCGGATATTTACGAAACTTTATTTACTGAACCTTTAACTTTGAAAGCCATAGAGCGTTATAACATCAAAATCATTGTTTACAATATCAAAAAAGAAAGCATTGAAAAATGGATAAACTAAAGCATTATAAAAATATAGTTAAAAATATAGTCACTGAAATTGGACAATTGCCCGAAGGCACAACGCATAATTTAAAAGTCCAAACGATTATAGATGATACACATGGTCAATATTTGCTCTATAACAATACTTGGGATGACGAACACCGTCATTACGGCTGTTTTTTACACCTCGAAGTCGGCGACAATGGCAAAATTTGGATACATCACGATGGCACAGACCTCATAGTGGGCGAAAAGCTGCTAGAAAGTGGTGTCCCAAAACAAGATATTGTGCTTGGTTTTCGCGCACCTATTGTTCGCCCTGATACGGGCTTTGCTGTGGCTTGACCCCTCAGTATTTTTAAAAAAATAATTAAAGATTTAGGCTGACTACGGTTGGTCACCCGAGGGAGGAGGCAATGCTTCTTCCCTCGATTTTTTTCAAAACTTCCTATCCAACAGCTTCCGCGCTTCGTTGTGTATCATATCAATTAGGCTTTCGGGTTCCAGAATAGAAATAATATCATTGTGGTATCCCAAAACGAAATTTTTTAAGCCAAAGAATTGATGATTTACTTTACATTCGAGGTCATAAATTCCTTCTTCGGCATCTGGTGCTTTGCGCAGATGCGAGCGGGTCAAGGGGAAACGCTCTAATAACTCGTTATATGCGCCTACTTTCAAACGAATGTGTACTTTCAGTTGATTATTGTCTTGTATCCGAAACGGGTCGGTGGCAACGATGCTATGCTGCCCTTCGTGCGCCCAATACTGAGGGGATGTTTCTACTTTCGTGATACGAGATATTCGGAAATGCCGAATACCTTTTTTGTCTAAATCGAAAGCATGCACAATATCTTCTTCTGGGCTAATGTGAAAGGCTTCGACAGTGCGATGGCTTACAGTGTTGCTGTTGGTTGAAGGATAATCTTTAAAAATTACGGCTTTTTTATCCACTTTGGCTTTTTCAAGTTGGTCCATTTTGGTCAAAAAGTTTTTATCAAAAGTGTTGTGCATTTTGGAGACATCGTAGAGACGGCTCATTTTATTTTGCAATTTTTCAACCGATTTGCCTTGCTTTTCTAAGGTTTTCAAAATGTCGTTCAACAGTTCTTCCTCCTTGGGTGTAAAAACCAAAAGTGATTTGAGGTTGTCGTATTTTTTTTCCGCCACAAGGGCATAACGATAGTTGTCATCAAAATCGAGTTCAAAACCTGCCGTTTTAAAAGCCTCAAAATCACGTTTTATTTGCGATTCGTCCACTTCGTAGGTTTCTGCCAAGCGTTTAATCGTGTAGATGTAAGGACTACCTACGATTGTGTATAAAATGCGCAATGCGCGGGTGCGTCCTGTGTATTGTTTGTCTTTTGCCATAAGAGGTTATTTTTCTGTTTTGTTAATCATTTTCATGTCTATTCAAAAAGCATTGCAAATATAACAATCCACTTTTCAAACCACCAAATTTTTAAAAAAATATTTGTTTTAAATATTTGAAACTTTTTGTTATGTTTTATACCTTTCTATCCCCCCAAAAAAACGTCCCGAGCTACCAACAGGCAACTCGGGACACTCGTTTTCATAGTTTCAACTGTTTTCCTATTTCAAGACAGTAATGTTTCCTTTTTTAAAGAAGACTTCGCCTTTTTCGCAAATGCCTTTGACGTAATAGCCATAGACATCGGGGCAAACAGGCGCGCCTTTGTGTACACCATCCCAACCCTCTTTTTGGCTTTTGGTGAAAAATACTTTTTCGCCCCAACGGTTGTATATCGCAAATTCAAACCCTTCCTCTTTTAGATATTCGCCGCGCACAAATACCTTTTCGTTGATATTGTCATTATTCGGCGAAAAGGCTTTCGGAATGAATACAAATGGCTCCGAACACTGAGGGGTCAGCACTTTGACGGTCACCGAAGCGGTGTCTTTACAGCCGTATTGGTCGGTTACTTGTATCGTATATTTTGTATCCACTTTAGGCGCGGCTTTCGAGAAGGCACTATCAGGACTGACTATATCAGTGGCAGGTAGCCATTTGAAACTATAACCTGTGCCGATAGGCGAAGAACTCAAATCCACTATATCATCCACATATATCACGCTATCGCTCACAAAGGCTTTGGCATCAACTTCGCGTGCCGTTATCGGTATGGTTAGGTCTTGCGTACAGCCAAACGCATTGCTCACTGTTGCGCGCAACGTGGCATCGTTGGTTATTTTTATCACCACGCGGTTTTGATTGGCTGCCCCTGTTATGATATTGGTCGGTGTCCACGCATAGGTCAAAACATCGGTTGTGTTGTTGATTATCGTAATGCTGGTATCCACGCCTTTGCAAGCATTGAAAGCCGTAGGAGCGGTGATGCGCAAAGCGGCATTATTGATAACCACAGTATCCACCGCCGTACAACCCGTAACGGTATCCGTAGCACGCACATAGTACGTATTTGTACGGTTCGCTGGATTAATGGTAACGGTGTCTCTCGTGCCAATGAGGGGCGTAAATGTAAGCGATTGCGACCATTCAAAGCGTTGCGCATTGGTGCTTGTGGCACGCAAACGGAAAGGCGTAGCCGCGCACAAAGTCGTATCTCTATTCGCCGAGACGGATACCGCCGCGCCGTTTCTGACGGGTACTTGCAAGCGCACAGTATCCAAACACGCTACTTTTGGTATCAATGTCACGGTTACAGTGCCCGCTTGCCCATAGGTGTAGGCAGGATTGACTTCCGTAGAGGTCGCGTTCAGATTGGTAGGGTCTCCAAATCGCCAGGTATATTGACTGCCCAATGGACTGCGGTTGGTGAAGGTCACGCGGCGCGTATCGCAATCCTGTTTGAACGATATATCGCTCGGTTTGATGGCATCTTTAGCCAAAGCGTTTAATATCACCGAATCGCGCTTCGTACAACCCGCTCCGTTGGATATATCCACATATACTTTTCTAATACCCACAGTGTTTGTTCTCAATGCTGGATTGGCAGTCGTGCCACCCGATACGATAAGCGAGTCGGGCAACCAACGATAGGAAACAGACACATTTGGGTTGTTATTTATCACTAAAATCGTTGCATTTGTCCCTTGACAAGTTGTAGCTGTGTCTTGAATATCTACGTTTACGACATTCAAATTAACCGTTTGGCGTGTCGTATCAGAACAGCCTTCCGCGCTGGTGGCAATCAAAGTGATGATACCCGATGTGCCGCCGAACGTAGTATTGGCATCCGTAGTCGTTGCCGTGCGGTTGTTGCTGAATAGCCATCTATATGTAGCCACTGCGGTTGCGCCCGTAGTGGTGTTTTTAAAATCATAATGGGCACTGTCGCACTTATTAGTCGCGTTAGCTGTCGGTGTCGTCGTAAAAGCGGCTTGAATAGTGCCGTTGGCGTTTATGGTCACGATTTGTTCTTTCGTACAACCTGCCGCGTCTGTGATGGTAAATGTATATGTACCACCCGCAATATTATTCAAATTTGTACCACCCGACCATCTGACGGTATAAGGTGCTTTGCCACCCGAAATATCAAATTCTACTTTGCCATTGGCGTTTTTACACGTTGCTGCCGTCACTTTTGGTGTGGCTACAATATTGGCGGGGTTGGCATTGACAACGATATTATCCTTTGTTGCTTGGCAACCTTGCGCATCTGTTACGGTCACATTATACGCCCCTGCAATGATATTGGTCGCCGTTTGTGTCGTTTGCCTATTACTCCATAAGTATGTAAAAGGTCCCACCCCACCCAATACGTTGGTCACGCTGGCTGCACCATTGGCAACGCCACATTCTGCATTGGTGGTCGAGGTCGTCAGCACCAAAGGCGTGCCGCTGTTGATGGTCACACGCGCTTCGGCTTTGCAACCCGCCGCGTCTGTCACCGTGACGGTATATGTGCCTGCTGCCGCATTATTAATATCGCCCGTAGTTGCGCCATTGCTCCATAAATATTTGAAAGGAGCTGTTCCCGTTGCTTTTGCGGAGAGTTTTCCGTTATTAAGACCGCTACAAGTAGCATCTGTTTTATCAATAGATACCCCAACCGTTGAGCCATTGGCTTTGACAACAATAGTATCTTGCGAAACCGAACAGCCTTGCGCGTCCGTTACTGTTACGCCAAATGTTCCTGCACTCAAATTAGTAGCCGTTTGGGTAGATGCGCCATTGCTCCATCTGAAAATGAAAGGTCCTACGCCACCTGTTATATCTGTCACTGTGGCAGCACCACTATTGGCGACACATTCCGCATTGGAAGTAGATGTTTTCATCACTAAATTTTTTGCATTGTCTATGGTCACAGCAGCTGCCGTATTACAACCCGCTGCGTTGCTGACGGATACTTTATATGTGCCAGCCCCTACGTTAGATATAATGGCTGTGGTCGCACCCGTACTCCATACGTAATTGAAAGGTCCTGTGCCTATTGGTTGTGCGGTAGCACTACCGTCTGTTTTGCCATTACACGTTGCATTAGTTTTGGCAAAAGCGACTGCGCTGATACCCCCCTCAGTATTGACGGTCACTTTGGTATTGGCAGTGCAGCCTTTGGCATCTGTTACCGTTACACTGTAATCGCCACCTGCTAAACCTGTGATACTGGTAGTTGTTTGGTTGTTGCTCCATTTATAGGTCAAAGGAAGCGCGCCGTTTTCTACACTTTCTACGGTTGCGCTACCAGTATTATTGTTGCACAGTGCATTTTTTGAAGAGGCATTGATTTTCAATGCTTTAGGTGCTTCGATAATGGTCACAGCACTGTCTCTACAACCCGCGCCATCCACCACAGTCACGGCATATGTACCCGCACCAACATTCATAATCACTTGGGTATTCATGCCATTGCTCCATTGAAATGTGTAGGGACCCAAGCCACCGCCGGGTATGCACGCCTCAACGCTTGCGCTCGTACACGCAAAGTCTTTTTGCATCAACATCACCATCAAACTCATGGCTTTACTGATACTCACTTTTTCGGAACGGTTGCAACCCAGAGCGTCTGTAACCGTCACAAAATGAACGCCTTGCGTCAAGTTCGTTGTTGCGGTGGTTGCGCCTGTACTCCATTTGATGGTATAAGGTGCTTTACCGCCTGTTGGGGTGACTGTTCCGGAAGCATTATCCGTACATTCTCCTATTGCTTTGGCGTTTACTTTCAACGGTTCAGGTTCTATGACTGACCCTGTTGCTGTTTTTTGACAGCCGATTGCGTCTGTTACCGTCACGGTATATGTACCGCCGGGTATTGGACCTAAGGCTTGCGTGGTTTTATCTTGATACGACCATTTGTAGATATAAGGAAATGCGCCGCCTGTCACCAAAGCCGTAATCACACCATCGCAATCGCCGCCGCATATCACGTTTTCTATCCTCAAATTGACTTCCATTTTGCCATTTACGGCTAATGTTTTGTAAGCGGTACAGCCTTTTACGTCTATGACTTGAAGGGAATAGGTATTGCGGATTGGATTGGATAATGTACCGCCATTGATTGTTTGACCATTATCCAAATTGCGCCATATGTAGGTATAGGGAGCCGTGCCACCCGTTGCCGAAGCCGTAAAGTTCAAATTATCATCACAATTTCCGCCACTTGGGGTGATATTTGCAACCAATTGCGCAGGTTGTGAAACGGTGAAACTACTATTTGCAGTTCGGTTGGCAGCATCTGAGACGGTTACGCCATATACGCCCGCGCTCACGCCAAATACCGTTGCCCCGCCTTGCCCATTGCTCCATTTGTAGCTATACGGAGCTGTGCCGCCCGTGACATCGAGGGTTACTTGCCCATCGGTGTAGCCGAAGCAACTGGGGGCAGTTGTGTTGCCCGTTATTTGCAATTGTGCGTGTCCGAAAATCGGTGCAAAAATCCCAAGTACAATGAATAGACCAATTTGTTTATAGTGATTGCTCATGTTTTTTGCCTTTGATATATTTAAAGTGTCGTTTTTTTATTTTAAAAATATGAGAATTTGAAGGTTACACAGAGTTTAGACAGAGTAGTCACAGAGTTTCACAGAGATTTACTAATCCTTATTTTTTACAACTCGCAGGGCGATTGAAATCGCCCTCTATTGATTTTCTACTTATGTTTTTTATCAATAGCAATCATGCAAAATATAACTAAAAATCTCTGTGAAACTCTGTAGCTACTCTGTTTAAACTCAGTGAAACCTTTAAAATCTATTTAAATCTATCCTAATTCTTAGGTATCTTAGTTACTTGAATATCTTTAATAACCACCCTCCGCTCACGGGAGGCTTCGAGGCTGTATATAGAGCGTGTATCTTGACCATCATCACTTACGCCTTGGGCAGCCCTTGCTTCGCCCAGAGGTCTTACTTTCAAGAGTAATTGCCCATTTTTTACATATTTTGCCAAATTGCCATTGCTGGTTTGGTTAAAAAAATTGACAACCGAATTGATACGGCGATTGGTCAAAAATTCATTGTATGATGGATCCGATAGTGGCGACGCATAGCCTTCGATGGTCACTTCCATATTGTAGCCCTGCTCCAAATATGTTTTTAAAATATGGGTATAGCCATTCAATATTTCATAATTAGACTTGATATCGTTTTCAAAAAAAGATACCATTTCATTTACTGCCGAAGGGACGCTGCCTTGCTTTGCCAATAATCCATTGAACATACTGACAAATTGATTTTTTTGGTTCACATACTCCTTATAGGCTTTTTCGTAAGACTGAACAGTTCTGTACTTCCTTGAATTAGGGTCAGGACGGTCATTATCAAAATATAAGGGTAAAGGCAGACCACTAAAAGGCGTAAAAAATAAAGTATCTTTGACTACCCCCTCAGTATTTGCTTCATAAATCAAGGGGAAAGCGTTTTGCGTAACGGTGTTGTAGCCAAAAGCATAGCTTTTTATCTCATGGTTTTCGCCCAATTTCACTTCATAACGATAGCCTTCGCCTTTCTTTTTACCGCGATTGATAACCGCATTGGTGCGTGGGTCAATCACCTCAACCAAGCCACTCGTTTCTATCACATTGCCCGTATAGGCATCCACCATAACGACTTCGCGGCTTACTTTTTTACCCATTTTTTTGGCATCAACGCTTCTGGCAGTTCTACCTGTTACACCATATTCAACAGGTATGGGTGCATTTGGATTAGGTCCCATAGATGTACCCAACGAACTACCCAATTTACCTTCAATTTCGCCACGATTGGCGAGGAAGGAGAGTTTATCTTCAAAAGACCAATAACCCTTCAAAGTAGATTTCAAATTATAAGAAATGCTTTTATCATTATTAGGCAAGCGATTGATTTCCAATATTTTCACTTTGCGTTCCCGCATCGCTTCAACGCTATATACCGATTTGCGGCGGTCGCGGGCATCGTCACTTACCCCCGTCAACGCGCGGCTTTCACCGTAAGGCTCTACGCGGATACGCAAAGCACCCCCTAAAATATAGGGGCGCAATATGCCATTATTGTATTCATAAAAATGGTTGATAAGCGAACTAATACGCCGTGCCGTCAAATTGCGGTTATAATCAGGATTAGCCAAAGGTGAAGCATAACCCTCTACCACAATTTCAAGATTTTGATTGGCGTTCAAATATTTTATCAACAAGTTAGAAAACTCGTTCAGTCTATTAAAGCCATAACGAATACTATCGTTGAAAAATTTACTGACATTGTTGGCATCATTCAAACTCAGTGGGTCAATATCCGCCGTTTCGATTTTCTTAGGCGTTTTACCTCTTTTTCCTTTATTAGCTACCATTCTATTGTAAAAAGCCGATAAATATTCGGGTTCTTTCAAGTTGTAGGTATAAAAGGTTTCACCGTAAGTCAAATACGAAACAGTATCCGTAGTACTCGGATTGGGGTGGTCATTGTCAAAATAGAGGGTCAAAGGCAAACCTCTGAACGGTGTAAGGAACAGCGTATCGGTATAGGTATATCGCTCACTCAAACCGTAACCGTCTATAACCAAACGGTTGGTATCGGGGTCATAAGCAATTTTTTCACCATTGATAATATAGGTTTTACCAAATTCTAATTTATCATATACATAAGTATTCGTACCCCTCAGTATTTCGGACACCAAACGCTTATTGCCGCCCTTAGCTTCTTCCCATATCTCCATTTTAGCATCGTTTATGGGCGTACCATCTACGGCATCCATCACATATACCGTCAATTTTGGATATGGGCGCAAATTCAGTTCTTTAAAAATAGTAGTCGTTTGCCATAGTCCTTTTGTATCAAAATTAATGGTATCCGATACATGGAAGGGCTTGCTCGCCACCAAGCGGTATTTTTTATTTAATTTTAAAGGAAAATCAAATTTATTGCCCTCCGTATTGGTCGTTGTGAATAAAATCTCACCCGTTTCGGCATCAATCAAATCCAATTTAACACCTGTCAAAGGGGTTTTGGTTCCAGTCAAAAACGTTTCTGCTTTCAAATCTACTTTGGCTTCATAGACGTAAATATCGTTACACACGCAGTCTTTTTCACCTTCTTTACATTCAGCTCCTTTACGATTAGAGACAAAATAAGACCGACCGACTGCACTATTGAAAGTGAAATAGGTATCATCATAACTACCACTTAGCGGAAAACCCGTGTGATTGACATTTTCAAAATCGCCTGTGCTTGATTTTTTTGCATAAAAAATATCAAAACCACCCAATGATTTATGTCCAGTCGAGCTAAAAAACAACATATCACCACTGTCAAAATAAAAAGGTGTAATATCATCTTTGGCAGTATTGATAGGGGCTATATTTGTAGGCGCAGCGGCATCGCCATTGGCATCTAATTTTGACATCCATATATCCAAACCCCCTTTGCCACCGGGTCTATCACTTGAAAAAAACAGGACATCGCCTTCGGCAGTTTTGCCAATATTGGGCTGCGCTGCTGTAAAACCTGCTAAATTGATATTGTTCGATAGGCGCACCGAATCCTTGAAACGACCATCGGGCAATATGTCTTTATAATAAATTTCGCAACGAAACTCACCCGTTGGCAATTGTTTACAAATATTGTAATAAACGCGTGACCCCTCAGTATTTGGGGCATATCCAGCCGTATGTACCGTGTCTGAATTGACATTCAAGGCGGTCATTTTACTATCATCTTTCAAATTACTTGAAAAAACATGAGTAACTGGGCGCGTACTACCCGCTATCGTATAAGCTGTGGTGTAGTAAAGATTATCATTATACCACAGTGGGGCAATTTCGGTAAGCAAACCATTCACTTTATCAGTAACAGGTGCTACTACAGAAGTTGGTGGGGCTGCCACTATCGTTTTTGCCCATTCGCAAGCGGCTATTTCATCGTCTATATTGCCCATAGCACTACCTCCTTTAGCAACCAATTGTGTATTGGCAGCCGCATAAGATTTGAACAATTCAATGGCTTTATCATAATCGCCCGTTACCTTTTTAATATAGGCGCGTTGGCGATTGAGGTAGGTATAGTTTTTTGCCGAATCGGTAAGTGCCAATTGCTCGTAATAAGTACCCGCTACATTGTAACGGCGCGTGTTATGAGCCGCTTCTGCCGTATGCCAATAGATACCAACTCTATTGGGTTCATCTTTCAAAACGGTTAAATAATAATCCAACGCTGAACTATAATCCCGTTTCTCGAAGGCATCATTGGCTTTTTTAAGATATTGGTTCACCAACACCACGCGGGTAGAAGCCGCTAACTGCGCCTTCAAAGTATTTGATGTCAATGTTAAACCAATTATGGATATAAAAAGTAAAATTCTCATTATTGATAATATTTAAAATTCATATTGTTTGTGTTGTAACTTGAAGATACGAGAATTAAGATTATCCTTGATTTCTTAAGATTTAGTAGCATTTAGATGAGACTTCGTAACGTAGAAGAAATAGGTTGGTCAAATGTACCGTCGAATTTATTCGACGGAGACGTTGGTAATCAATGACTTACGCAGTCCGTCGAATAAATTCGACGGTACATTTGACCAACTTATTATTTACTCGTTACTTAGATAATTTTCAAGTTGAGAAACTTATTGACGGGGTGACTTGAAGCCACCCCGTCAATATATACCCCCTCAGTATTTTCCTCAAAAATTATCAAAGAACATAATCTCACATCCTATTAATCCTTATAAAATCCTATCAATCCTAATTCTCATTATAAAAACGTCGGACATAATTTGCAATCCGCAGGCGGAACTTTCGAGTGAATGTATATCAAACTTATTTCGGGTCCACCGAATTTATTAGTAGCCGTTTTGAAGGGCGAAAAGTTTCTATCAAAATTGACTGCTACGCGCCATTGGTTGTATAAAATACCGAAATGCGGCGAAAAAGCATCTTTTCCGCGAATAGACACCGCCGCTTGCAAAGCAATTTGTTTAGTCGCTTTGTCACGAATGTAAAGGCGACCACCAAAGCCACCGATGATTTCACGGTGCGGCTTTTGATATTGCACCATCCCTTCTATGAGAAAATCGAAATGGCGGGAAAGCGGAATATTGCCTCCTGCATACCAACTATACCGCATAGGCAATTTGTGCAAAGGGTCATCATTGAAACTGACATTCGGGCGATTGAGGTTGAACACACCCAAACCCACATCAAACGCCAAACGACCCGATGATTTTTGATAATGATAATTCACACCGGGCGTAACGATTGTATAATTATGCGACTTATCGAACACACTGACATCAGCCGACACGAAATTAGGGTCAAATTGTTTGTTGCGGTATTGGTCGTCGAAGGTCAGATTTTGAGTACTGAAACGCCTTTGGTTAAAGGTTGCGGATAATCCCGCGCTGAGGTAGCCGTTTTTGGTGACATTGAGCATGTAGGCTGCCGTCAAGCCAATCTGGGCATTATTCAAACGTGAATAGCCCGCTTGGTCGTAGTTGAATATGCCACCGACACTCCAATGGCGAATTTTACCTTCACTGGGTTTACCAATGCGCCAATCACCCGCCGCAGTGAACGTGGTATAATCCACAGGCACATCCGACCATTGATTGCGATAGGCAGCATTGCCGCGCACATCACCGGGGAAAACGCCCGTTAGGGCAGGATTGATATTCATGGGTGAAAAGCCAAAGTTAGAATAGTGAATATCCTGTGCATCGCTCAAAAAAGGAATACACCCAAAAACTACATAGAACCAGAGTCGTGTGTAGAAGTTTTTTTTCACAGTGAATTGTTTTTTATTAAAAATCTAAGATACCTGCTATATGTACTGTATAGATATACCTACGAAAGATACATCTATACCCTTTATAATTCGATAATAATTAGTCGGTATAAAACAGTGCAGTTGGTTAAAGAAAATTATCTCCGTACGTTTCGTTCACTTATTTTCAATGGTTTTTTTTTAATTAAAAGTAATATTGGCTAAATTCAGTAGTGTGTAAAAAATTCAAAATATTCATTCTTAAAAAGTTCATATGTGTAATTATAATTGTAGTAGTAGTTTGTCGCAATAGTTTGTTATACCTAATATACATAAAATGCTTAATATAAAATAATGTCTTGAATTCAACGCCTAAACGCTGAAATAAGTAAGCTTAGAGTAGCTGTTAAGAATTGTAAAATTGCAAGACAATACAAATATTCATATATTTATTTCACAAATGCAATAGCAATACTAAATTTTTTTCCTCTGCAAATATAAGCACTTATTTAATAATCAAATAGTTAGATATTTAATTTAATTTTTACTTATACAAGTTTAACATATATTTAACTACCTAAAAACCATTGAAAATACTGAGGGGTATATCCTTTCTGTTAATTAATCAATTATAACCTCTTATTAATCAATAATCAATACATAGTGGCTAATTGCTATCTATTTTTGTATGCTGAAATAAGCTTATCGAACATTCTC
>JAYVKQ010000938.1:0-2852 GCA_043768285.1 Saprospiraceae bacterium
CTGATGTGCGCCAAAAAACATTTGAACATTATGGCAATTTGGATTTGAAAAACAATATTCTCACCATCGGCTTCCCCGACGCGCTACACCAAGACTCTAACAACTATTGCTTCAATAAGCGATCTACGCTATTTAAAAATATGTATCTCGATATATGGGACAACGGCGAAGGCAATACGCCCGTCAATGACAGCAACTATTTTGCCCGCTACGTCTATGATTTGGTGAAAATTTATAAAGGAAACGTCAAATTTTGGGAAGTTTGGGATACACCAGGCTGGGATATCGAAACTAAAAACGGTTGGAAACCCCGCAATTGGCAGCACAACTGGTGGGAAAACAATCCCGACCCCTGCGAACTGGGCATCCACGCGCCCATTCCGCATATGGTGCGCATGATGCGCATTGCATATGAAGTTATTAAAAAAGAAGACCCTTATGCGTTTGTCGTAATGTCGGGGGCTGGTTTTCCGAGCTTTATGGATGCGATGGTGCGCAATACTGACAATCCAAACGAAGGCACGGCGACCCCTCAGTATCCATTCGGTGGTGGGGCATATTTTGACGCTGTGTTGTACAATGTGTTTCCCCACGTGGACGGTTCATTGGCAAAATATGACCAAACACAAGGTAAATTGGTATATAGTCGCCATAGTGATGCTGCCACCCAAAGCATATTGGCGCAAAAGTCTTTGCTCGATTCGGTGCTACGGGTATATGGTTATGATGGTTTGCGTTTTCCAAACAAAAAATTTATAATTGGCGAAACGAATATACCCCGCAAGCCTTTGGGCGATATGGGTTTTGGCGGCGATGAGGAGCAAAAAAATTATATATTAAAAGCCTATATTACCGCAGCAACGAATGGTATTTTGTCCATGACAGTAAAAAACATTGCTGAAGAAAGCGACTTCAATCAAGCCTCCGATGCCAGTCAAGTGATGGGTTTATATCAAAAATTAACCGCTCGCCCCTATATGGTTACTAAGAATATTCAAGGCATAGCTTTCAAATCTATATCTGATATATTAGGCGGTACGCAATATGATTCGGTACGCACTAAGGCGTTGAATTTGCCTACACGTCTGCGCGGTGCAGCCTTTAAAAACGGCAATGGTAAATATACCTATGCTTTGTGGGTGGCTACGAATAAAGACCTTATGGAATGGGCAATAGATAGCTTTAGCTTTCCTAATACTTTAAATATCAATAACTTATATAAGCGTGAATGGAGTTTTTCAAATGATAAAAAAGCTATTTTAATTTCTACAAAAAACATACCCCTCAGTGCTACGCCTCTATTTTTTACGGAAGAGGATGTATTATTACCTACCCCCATTGCTTTATTTACATCTAATGTCAAAAAGGCGTGCCCACCTTTTGATGTACAATATGAAGACAAATCTGCAAATGCCACAAGTGTGTTATGGCGTTTTGCAGGTGGTACACCAGCCACCTCTACCCTTCGCAATCCGAAAGTGACTTATACCCAAACGGGCAAATTTGATGTGAGCCTTGAAGTGACAAATGCCAATGGCAAACATACTTACACAAAGACTCAATATGTTGTTACGGACGAAAAGCCAAAAGCTGATTTTACCTACACTGTTGATAGTGGAACTATCGTGCGCTTTCAAAACAAAACGTTGGGTACATTCACGATGATTTGGGATTTTGGCGACGGCAAACAGGATTTCACTTTTCAACCAACCTATAAATATGCCGTCAAAAAATCGTACACTGTACGCCTTATTGCCATCAACGATTGTGGGCGCGACACTATCGTTAAAACGATAGATTTATTGACTTCAACGACAGAAACAACTTTTACTCAATCTATAAATTTGTTAAGCTATCCTAACCCTTTTCAAGACGATATTTCTATCTCTTTTAACCTAACGGAAAGTACGTCTATAAGTGTTGCCCTTTATGATATGCAAGGCAGAAAGGTAACACAACTCGTTGATAATCAGCGATATACTGAGGGGGGGCATATACTTTCGATGAAAGCGAATATAACACTAAATGGGACTTATTTTTTACAAGTGAGGACGGATAGAGGGGTGCTATACCAGAAGATTGTGCATATGCAGTAATCGTTTTTATTTTCAATAGACTTGTTCAAATATTAATTTTTGTCATGCTTTCGCTGCGCTCAGCATGACAAAAATTAGTATTTGAACAAGTCTTTTATATCTTTTCATTTTATGATACAGTTTTCCATTTGAATACCCAAAATAAACCCTTACTTTTGGCAATAAATTTTAAAAAACATGGTAGATACAATTGATAATCAAATTATTACATCAAACATAGTTAACCTACCCGACTGGTCGCGCGTCTGGATATACCAATCCAATCGCCCTTTCTCGGAAAAAGAATGTTTGGTTTTAAATAGTCAACTTAATGCCTTTGTGCAGAACTGGGCGGCACATAGCCAACAACTCTACGCAGCGTGTAGTATCGTGCACAATCAATTTATTATTTTAGCCGTAGATGAAAGCCAAGCGGGCGCGAGTGGTTGCTCGATAGATAAGTCTGTTCATTTTATGCAAGAGATTGAAAATCAATATGGTATATCTCTTTTTGACCGTATGGCATTTGCTTATATGGACAATGATACCGTCAAGACGGCTACAAAACCGACATTTAAACGCCTTTATACTGAGGGGGTGCTTACAGACGATACGCCCGTTTTTGATAACCTCGTTAATACTGTGAAAGATTTAAAATCGGCTTGGGTTAAGCCTTTGAAGGATAGTTGGCATCGAAGGTTTGTATAGAGTTTAGTAGATTTGAGACTTTGAGATTGAGAGAGATTTTTGTCACAGAGTTTAGACAGAGAAGGCACA
>JAYVKQ010000939.1:0-3972 GCA_043768285.1 Saprospiraceae bacterium
AAAAAAATCGGAAAAATAGATTGATGCCAAGACGTTGCAGTGCAACGTCTCTACGGAAACCCCGAAAAATACTCTTTTTTTAATAAAAAACACCTCAAATACTGAGGGGGTATTCAAAATAAAAAATACAATGACCGCCAATATAAATCGTCGCAATTTTCTAAAATGGTCGGGCACATTAGCCATTGGTTTTACGCTACCAAGTGTCGGCAAAGCCACAGACTTAACGCAACTCACGCCCGAAGCTATTGAATTAGCCCTAAATCCTTTTGTTTTAATTACAAAAGAGAATAAAATCACCATTTTTTGCCCACATGCAGATATGGGGCAAGGTACAACACAGTCAATACCCATGCTTCTCGCCGAAGAATTGGGCGTTAACTTAGAACAGGTTGAAGTCCGTTTCACTGGGGGCGAAGAAAAATATGGCTCGCAATTCGTGGGTGGTTCGGCTTCTGTTCGCAATCGGTGGAAACCGATGCGTCAAGTCGGTGCGGCTGCCCGTGAAATGTTGGTAAAAACCGCCGCCAAACGTTGGGGCGTTGCCGAAAATGACTGTTATACGGAGGGGGGTAAAGTCATCAACAAAAAATCACCCCCCAACCCCAAAGGGGAGATAGGACGCAACTCCCCTCTGGGGTCGGGGGGTATCTTTACTTTCGGTGAACTCGTCGAGGAGGCGTCTAAATTGGACGTGCCAAAAGAGCCAAAATTAAAAGCCATTAAGGATTTTAAACTCATTGGCAAAAGCCTGCCCCGCCTTGATTTTCCGAATAAAATAAATGGAAAAGCCCAATTCGGTATTGACTTTAAACTGCCGAATATGGTGTATGCGGTGATGCTACATGCCCCGCAAATTCACAATAAAGTAAAATCTATTGACGACACCGCCGCATTAAAAGTGAAAGGTGTCCGTAAAGTATTGAAAGCACAACGCCCTTTGCCGTATAAAACTTTAGAAGCCGTTGCTGTGATTGCCGACAATACATGGGCAGCTATGGCAGGGCGCAAAGCCTTGAATGTGGAATGGGAAGCGGGCGATTTGGCTAAAATTTCAACAGATGGCTATTTCGCAGACCTCCAAAAAGCCAAAACGCAAGACGGTTTTACATTAGCCGACAAAACAGGCTCTACTACTGAGGGGTTCGCTGCGGCTGCCAAAACAATCGAAGCGGAATACAGTACGCCTTTTACGGCTCATTCGCCCATAGAACCAGAAAATGCTACGGCATGGGTGCAAGGCGATAAAGTTGAAATTTGGGCACCGCTTCAAGCACCCGATTGGGCGGTTCAGCAAGTTGCCCAAACTTTTGGCTTTAAACCCGAAAATATCAAAGTCAATGTCCTTTTGTTGGGTGGTGGTTTTGGTCGAAAAGGCTATTTGGATTACGTGCTTGAAGCCGTTTATTTGTCAAAAGAAATCAATCAACCCGTCAAATTGACATGGACAAGAGAAGATGATTTGACACAAGGACCTGTGCGTCCTGGTATGCTCAATGTCGTGAAAGGCGGCTTAGATAAAGACGGTGAGGTACTGGCATTGGAGCATAAAATCGTAGGCAGTTGGTTGGGTTGGCAAATTTTTAAAGCCCCTGCCAATGCCATGACTTGGTGGGACGAAGGCGTGAAACAAACGGATAGCCCGTACAAAATCGCCCACAGAGCGCATAAATTTGTGCAGGTGGATACAGAAATTCCGATTGTGTGGTGGCGGTCTGTTTACAGTTCGACCAATGTGTTTGCTTCTGAAAGTTTTATGGACGAAATGGCACACGCTGGTAAAAAAGACCCGCTTGAATTGCGTTTGTCTTTGCTGAAAGAGTCGCCTCGTTTTATTGCTGTATTGAATATGTTGAAAGAAAAATCGGGTTACGGCAAGCCTTTACCCAAAGGACAGGCACTCGGTATCGCCATTTCACGGACATTTGAAACGATATGTGCCCATGCTGTTTTGGTATCTCAACAAGGCAAAGGCGTGAAAATTGAAAAAGTTACTTCTGTTATTGACTGCGGTGTTGCTGTCAATCCAGACCAAGTTAGGGCACAAACAGAGGGCAATATTGTGATGGGTTTGTCCACCGCTTTGAAAAACCCAATTACTATGGTAGAAGGTAAAATTCAAGAAACGAATTTCCACCTTTTCACGCCATTGCGCCTCAATGAAACGCCCAAAATGGAAGTCCACATTATGCCGAATGAAGAAGACCCAACAGGTGTCGGAGAGCCAGGCTTACCGCCTGTTGCTCCTGCCTTGTGCAATGCAATTTTCAATTTGACGGGGAAAAGAATACGAAAATTGCCGTTTGATTTGGCGGATTTGGGGTAAAATAGCCCAAAATACTGAGGGGGGTAAAATGGTTTTCATTTGATTGAACGCTTATCATTTTTACAGCCTATAAGTTGCGGAATGTAGTCTAAAAACGATACATTCCGCAATTTATAAACTATAAGTTGCGGAATGTGGTCTAAAAACAATAGATTCCGCAATTTATAGGTTATAAATTGCGGAATCTTCTTGATTTTTCCACATAATACTGAGGGGACAAACTCCTTTTAACAAGATGGACAAAATACATATTCGATGCACTATTTCAAAACAGTTTTAGTATTCGCAAGTCTTTTTACAGCCTTTTCAGCCTGTAAAAACGATGTAAAAACAGTTGGCACACCGCCTTTTGAATTTTGCGTCATTGAATACGATATACCATTCAGTGCCTCAAAAGCCGATGAAAAAACGGGTTTACAAGGGTTTTATGTCAATATTGGTGAAGCGATTGCAAAGGAATTGGGTCGAGAACCAAAGCCTTCTTTCGTCATGTCCGCTTTTATGAACCGTCCTGTTCGGGAAGGTTTGATGGCTGGGCGTTGTGTGGCGCAAATAGGTGTGCCACGCTCAAAAGGCAAATGGTTGATACCCAGAAAAGTGCAATTGACCAATGCTTTTGCGGAATTAAGCTATGCTTTGGTGCTGCCGCAAAACAGCCCTATCCAAAAAGCAGAAGATTTGAAAGGTAAAAAAGTGGCAACGCAAACGGGTTCACCCGCTCATTTGGGCTTGGATATGATAGGTGACGTACAATTTACCTTCTTCCAATTCGCCGAACCTGCCATGAAAGCCTTAGCGAATGGCGAAGTAGAAGCTGCTATGATTTGGGGACCCGCCGCAGGGTATCAAAATAAATATCACTACGACAACCGTTTCAAAGTGCTGCCAACGAATTACAGTTTCCCGATGGCAATTGCTTTGACGGCGGATAACGATTCATTAGCCGTAAAAGTGAACGCATCTTTGGAAAAAATAAGACCTACCATTCAAAAGTTGTTTTTGCAATATGGTTTTCCGACGGGAACTGTATTTGTTATGCCTGAAATTCCACACACCAAACCAGCAGGAGAAGAAGATGACGATGACGATGATTAAAATAGCCAAAATACTTATGGCACATCCCGATAAAAGCGGGAGGGGGTGCTATCGTCGTCCTAACTTTCCAAAAGTTGCAAACTTTTGGAAAGTTGTAGCGATGATGCTGTTTTTTAATTGTCAATCTTATGCTCAAAACGACAACCCTGTATTGTTAGACAGTATAGAAATTGTAGGTATAACGGGTTTGCATGGTATGAATATGGCTCGAAATAAAGTGTCATCGAAAATCCAAACCGCTAATTATCAAGATTTTAACCGCCTCCAAAGTACAGATTATACCGATTTTTTGAACCAACGTTTTTCAGCCGTTCACCTCAATGACCCGAATGGCAATATGCTGTATCCCGATGTGCAGTATCGGGGTTTTGTCGCATCGCCACTTTTGGGTATGTCGCAAGGCATAGCGGTTTATCAAGACGGGGTGCGGATGAATGAATTGTTTGGCGATATTGTCAATTGGGAACTGATACCCCGTGGGGCAGTTGCCAATGTTGAATTAAGTTCGGGGTCAAATCCTTTGTATGGTCTCAATGCTTTGGGTGGTGCTT
>JAYVKQ010000940.1:0-10321 GCA_043768285.1 Saprospiraceae bacterium
ATGATGAAAACTCATCGTTTGCCTAACACCATTCAAACTATGTAAACCATAGTGATAATACTGTGCTGAGTATTGAAAAAAACTCTTTTGAGCAAATGCAGGGTATATATTTAGGGATAATAGGATAAATAAAATATTATACAAATTCATTATTACTATTTTTAAAGTAAAAAATGGGTAGAAAGAATAGCTTCTTTCTACCCTCTTGGTTTTTAGTATCCTCTATCTCGTTGAATAAATGTTATATCTCCCAGTGATCCTGTTAAAATATATTGATAACCAGTACTGAAAGAAGCATATGCATCGCAATACTGAACAATTACAGTTCCTATATTATCATCACCTCTTGTAAAATTCCATTGATGAGAAAAACTAATAGTTTGTTCTGGTTGACCTGCACTTGCTGGTATTTTTGCCGTTAAATTTGCGGTTTCTGTCTGGTTTGTAAATGAGCCGTCATCTTCTGACCAATGTTCCATCATATCACGCGAATGTTGGGGTTGAAGCCAAGTTAGCAATTGAATAGATTGAAGTGAAGTTCCGCTTCTATTACTGGTATACCAAAAATTCTTTTTAGTCCCCATAACATAATAATTAGTGGCACTACTTGAAAGCTGATAACCATTAGGATTTGTGGTTACATTATTGTTTAGCCCAAATGCGTATTGCATCACAAACTCAGGACCACCTCTGGGCCAGCCTTCATAGTCATGAGAGAATTTTAAAGTATATATAGCATCTTTACCACTATCGCAGTCACGTTGACATTCTAACCCACAAGAGGTTCGAGTTTGAAGGGAATCTTTTGCTACAACATTACTGCCAGCAACTTGCTTGTGCTTAGTTGCAATAACAATATTTCCAACCCTTTTGATTAAAGCTTGGGCGCTTTTTACAAAATCATAATCTATGTATTTACCTGCATCTTTCAATGTTTTTGGAGCGTTATAAAAAACAGCTTCAGTTCTTCTATCAAAAGCAATGTATTCTTCATTAAGTTTGATTCCGAAATAAGCATTTATTGGCTCTTCAGAATAACGATATATTTCAGTGTAGTTCCTACCTGATAAACTATATGTAATACTTTGCCCATCTTTAAAGTCATCTATTATTTTATCGACATAGACTTTTTTAGCGTTGTTATCTGCTGTTAAAGTATTTCTTGAATTATTTCTGCCAGGTTGCAAAACAATAGTTAATAATGGGTCTTTTTCAACTATAAGTTTCGAGTAAAACTCATCTTCTTCATTAGTTCTACCTTTAAGTTCTAATGAAGCTAAAAATACGCCAACAGTAGTGTCTCCCTTTTTAGGAATTTTTAAATCTACTATATTAGCGTACAAAACCTCGGCATCCCCTAAATTCGATTCTATACATTTTTGTGAGATAAAACGATGAAAATCTTCATCGTTTAAAGCCTTAGACAAGGAGTTAGCTAACCTTGTTCTATCAGTTAATAATTGCTCAAAGTTTTCAGACTTTAATTGTATAGCCTCTTGTTCAGTTTCAGTAGTTTCAGTAGTCTTATCTTTATGACAACCTACTACGAAGAATAAAATCAAGCAAAACATAATTTTTGCTTGATTAATAGCTAATTTTTTCATAATTGAAAAGAATTTTGCAAATTAGATTTAAAAACCTAATTTTGTGTTGATAAATAAAGTTTTACTACGCTCATGTCCGCATGAGCGCAAGCAAAGCGATAATCCTGCAGTTTCTCGAGAACTGTGGGATTTTTTTTCGCTTTTATGTGCCGTTTTAGCATAAATGAATAGTACCGTTCATTTATAAATCAAGAGCGCATATATTGTGATGCTATGTACAATATCAAGTTTGGTAAAGCATATCAAGAATGTATATGCAAAAAGTAAGTTGTTTTTTAAGATTCGGCATTGATAAATGTTTAAATTGTTGAGAAATATTAGATGTTCGTTATATTTCTTTTTCCTTGAAAAGGAAAAGGAGAAGGAGAAGATAATTCCTTACATCCAAATGTTTTAAGTCATATTATATCACAAATGTCAAGGTTATGTTTGAAAGCCCTAAATTATTTAATTATTTTTTTGAGGTATTTTAAAAAAATTTATTTTGAATATGTGTTAATTAACAATTTTATATTCTAAGTTATTTAAAAAATCAAACTAATATATTGTGTCAATGTTTAAACTTCAATGATAAAATATTCCTTTTTTCGTAATCTTATTGCTTTTGACCTACATTTTCACCCCCTCCACAATCACCGAAATGCCAATTCGATTGAACAAAAACATATCAATCAATTTAAAAATAGGCACTAAAGCATTGTAGAGTTTCATCTGATTATTGGGTATAATACTGTTTTTCATCACACTACCCGAAAACCACCAACCCGCTATGGCAGCACAGTTAAAGTATTGGCTGTGAGCAATTTGTAAATTATTTTTTTCAAATATATTTATTAACGACCCCTCAGTATATCGCCGATAATGCTCTAAAGCGCGGTCAAAATTATTGTATAACCATTGATAGGCAGGCACTAAAATAACCAACCGACCACCCTTCTTCAAAAGCTTTTTACAATTGCCAATCGCCAGCACATCATCTTCAATATGCTCTACAACATTGAGGGCAAATATGCCATCAAAAGTGCCCAGATAATCAGCATATTCGCTATCAAATTGAGGATGCACCAAATCCAAATTCATCACCCCTTTGCACGTAGGCATATCGCCAAATTGCGCTTGCAACTGGTCGCAATAGTTGGCGCGAATATCCGATAGCATCAAAGGGCGACCCGCTTTCAAATAGTGTTCGCTGATATTGCCAATGCCACTACCGATTTCCAAAATAGTCCCTTTCAGATGTCGGCTCGTGACGGCATACATCCACTCATTAAAGCGCGGCGCATCGGCAATCGCCTCTAAGGTACTCTGACCTTCGGCATCTAACTCTTTGAATGTGAATGTTTTATTCATTTAAAAATATTGTATTTCAAAATACAGTAAATCGCCCTAAAACCATCTTTCATCCCAATTTTCTTCCCTTCAGCGTAGGAGCGACCATAATAAGAAATGCCCACTTCATATATGCGCACATTCGGGATACGGGCAATTTGCGCTGTCACTTCGGGTTCAAAACCAAAGCGTTTTTCGCGCAGTTTTACGCCTTGTATCATCTCGCGTTTAAACAATTTGTAGCACGTTTCCATATCCGTCAAATTCAGATTGGTGAACATATTGGATACAAATGTCAAGGCTTTATTGCCGATAGAGTGCCAGAAAAACAATATCCTATGCGGTTTGCCACCTATAAAACGCGAGCCAAAGACCACATCTGCAAAGCCATCTAATATTGGTTTCAATAAAATATTATACTCCTCGGGGTCATATTCCAAATCGGCATCTTGAATGATGACAAAATCGCCCGTTGCGTGTTGTATGCCCGTGTGCAACGCCGCGCCCTTACCTTGATTGTATTGGTGTTTAAGGTATCGGATTGGCATATCGGGGTGCATTTTTTGATAATTCAGAATAGCCCCCTCAGTATCATCACTCGAACAATCGTTCACGATGATAATTTCTTTGGTCATATCCTCTAAAAGCACAACTGCCCTTACCCGTTCCAGTATCAAATGGATAGTAGGTGCTTCGTTATAAGCGGGCATGACTATGGATAGTTTTTTATTCATAAAGGGCGTAAAGGTAAAAGTTTTTTTAGGATTGAGGATACCCCCTCAGTATTTCGGGCATCAAAATAGGCTTTTTATAAAAAACGTGTACTTTTGTCCAATTAAAATATTTCTATAAACCACGCATCTATGAAAATAATTTGGGCAGCTATATTCGTTTTTCTCTATTGGTTGGGGTCATATTGTGTTGAATATAACCACTATGCACACTATATTCAATCGGATGGTGAAGGCTATTATATGTATTTGCCAGCAGTGATTATGTATCAGACTTTTGAAGATATACCCGTGCGTACCCATCTGGAATATAAACCTTATCCAAATACTAAGAAAATATTAACCCGCTTTACCTATGGTGTTGCTTTGTTGGAAGCTCCTTTTTTCTTAGCAGCAATGGGTACACGTTATTTGCAAGGATATACTGTTATAGAGCCTTTTGCCAATACCTATTCATTATTCATATTACTCGCCTCCTGTTTTTATACCACTTTGGGACTATACCTACTACACAAATCCCTATTGCGACATTTCACGCCCACCACAGCATGGATAACGGTGGGTATCATCATTTTAGGCACTAATTTATTGTATTACAGTATTCGGCAAGCGGGCATATCGCACCAATATACCTTTTGTTTGGTGAGTGCAGTGGTGTATCTATTGCCTAATTTTTATGCCAAACCGACTATAAAAAACACCTCTATTCTGGCGTTTTTAATGGCTTTAATCGTTCTTATTCGCCCGACCAATTTGCTTCTCGCCATATTTGTACTATTGTATAATGTCACGAATAAGGCAACTTTTCAAGAAAGAATAGCCTTTTTCAAGCAGCACATTGCAAAATTAGGCTTAATACCTTTGATAGGCGCATTGGTTTTTGCACCCCAAATTTACTATTGGTACTACCTTTCGGGCAGTCCGATTTTATACTCCTATGGCGAAAGCACCTTTGAATTTTTCTCAAGCCCTAAATTTTACGAAATCTTTTTCCACCTCTGCAATGGCTTCATTCCTTACACGCCCGTGATGCTGTTTACCCTCATTGGCATGGGTATGATTGCCTACAAAAACACGCTCAATGGGCGGTCTATACTGTTGATATTCAGCATTTTAAGTTATCTCTGTGCCAGTTGGTGTATGTGGTGGTTTGGTGGCACATTTGGCTATCGCAGTTTTTCGGATTACTATCTTTTGATGGCGTTTGGCTTGGCGTTTTATATCCAATGGCTACTCCAAATGCGGTCAGTTATATTGAAAACGGTGCAATTTGCCGTCATAGCGGTACTATGTTTTTACTCTTTCCGCATGGTGACGTTTTGCTATAATTTTCAAGTATTGCCCGATGGGACAGATAGTGAGTTGTTTTTACCTGCGGTTAAGCGGTGTTTTTGGTTGAAGTAACTGATTATGTTTAAGAAGCTGTTTGAGTTATTATTTTTGATAGAAATTGAATTATTTTTAGTCGAATTAGACTTTAATTTTTGAAACATATACAGATATACGTTGAGGAAATTTAAGTCTAAGTCGGCTGAAAAGAAACGATTTATACCAATAATAATAACTCAAACAGCTTCTTAAATGTGAGCCATTTATTATTCAGGGAGGATATTAATTTTTTTTTACATTTTTGGCATAAAAAATATACAATTTGTATTAATAGTTTATCTTTGCATAAATTTTGAAAAATGATTTCTAAGATAAAAACATATATTAGCAACGGTCAAACGCGGAAAGCGTTGGACAAGCTTATGTTTGTATCTGAAAAATATAGTGTGAAAAATGGGTATAATTTTGCTTGTGTTAAATCGAATGAACTAATAAGCGTTACACGCGATTTCCAATTAGGAATTCTTTCTTACAATGAGAAAAACATCATTAACAACAGAATTAATCATGCTATTCTCTCATTTTGTGACGAGCTACACCTGCTTATAAAAAAAACACTTTGTATGAAACAGCCAAATTAAATTTGTTTTTATACTATTGTGGTCATGATTAATAAAATACATTATTTTGTATTAAATGATAATATCAAATTTTATTTTGCAGACTTAGATTTACTAAAATAACTCCTATATTTCTCCTCATGTTACCCCTCAGTATTTCACGTAAAAAAAGCCACTTTGTCTTTACAAAATGGCTTTTTTTATCACAACGCAAAAGGGTCAATGACAACAAGGTCGGGTATTCGCGTAAAATCTTTAAGGTTGCGAGATATAAGCGTTAAATTATGCACTAATGCTGTAGCTGCAATGATTGCATCAGGCAATTTAATTTTTATCAATTGCCTTATTTCAATTGTTTTCGCTTCGACTTTATCTGATAATGGTAAGACAGATACCGTTTTGATTAAATCCTCAAAAGGGATAATATCCGAAGGATTGGCAAAATGAAACCCTAAAACTTCCATTTTATTGATAACAGATATGGCTAACTGGTCATCTACGAGTGAATCCAGCCAGAGTTCGGATTTAGTCGGTAGGTCTCCTCCGATATAGCCAATAATGCCATTAGAATCAAGAAGGTATTTTAATGCTGCCATTCCTCACGCGATTGTTTGAGTTGTTGTTGCAATTCGGCGGCTGTTTCTTTGGAAATACGCCCAGCAAAACGTTTTTGTGGTTTTAGAGGAGAATTTTCTATCACTTCGTTGTGTGTTCCTTTTCTAATCAAACGAATGATATTTAATCTTTCTAAATCGTAGATAAGATTGAGCGCATTATCATTGAGAAGTTCAATTGTGAATTGCATGAAATGGTATGTTATTGATATAAATTTAATTTTAACCTTTCCGTTTACAAAGATAAGGATACTTTTTTGTATTACAAGTGTAGTAACTTAAATATTGAAGGAAATATTACTGCTTATAGTATGTTGAGAAGGTCACACGCTAATCATACCCCCCCCTCAGTATTTCACATAAAAAAAAGCCATAACACAAAAGTGGTTATTTCATATTCCTAAAAATATATATGAAAATCCGTTTTCACCACGCTATCCCCATTTCCATTAAATTTATACCTTTGCAAAAAAAATAGAAACCTATGTCAGAAACCACGCAACAGCGTACAGAAATTGGACAATTGGGCGAATTCGGCTTAATCAACCGCATTGCCGCTAACAATACGACCCAAAATCCTTCGACCCTCAAAAGCATCGGCGATGATGCGGCGGTGATTGACAACGGCGGCTTTCAGACCGTTGTGTCCACCGATTTGCTCATCGAGGGTATTCATTTCGATTTGATGTATATGCCCTTAAAGCATTTGGGCTATAAATCCGTAGTGGTCAATCTCTCAGATATATACGCTATGAATGCGCAGCCTAAGCAAATTACGGTATCCCTCGCGCTCTCCAATCGCTTTTCGGTAGAGGGTGTTGATGAACTCTATGAAGGCATATATGCGGCTTGCAAGCACTACGGTGTGGATTTGGTGGGTGGCGATACGACGGCTTCGCCGCGTGGTTTGGTTATCAGTGTCACCGCTATTGGACAAGGCGAAAAAGATAAATTATCCTACAGAAATGGCGCAAAAGTAGGCGATTTGGTCTGCATATCGGGCGATTTGGGCGCGGCATATCTGGGTCTGCAATTATTAGAAAGAGAAAAACAACTCTATCTGGAACACCCCACAGTGCAACCTGACCTCGAAGAACAAAAATACCTCATCGGACGACAACTCAAGCCCGAAGCCCGTAAAGATATTATTGATATGCTCGCCAAAAATGGCGTTGTACCTACGTCCATGATGGATATTTCAGATGGTTTGGCTTCCGAATTGCACCATATTTGCACCCAATCGGGCGTAGGCGCGTTTATCGAAGAAACGGGCGTGCCCATCCACCCCGATACGCAATTGATGGCAATTAAATTTCAACTCGACCCTATCACTTGCGCCCTAAGCGGTGGCGAGGATTACGAGTTGCTGTTTACCATCAATCCAAACGATATTGAACGCATCAAATACCTACCCGATTTATATATCGCAGGCGAAATTGTGAAGCAAGAAGATGGGATAAAATTGCATACTAAAGGCGGGAATATTCACCCGATTACGGCACAGGGGTGGAAGCATTTTGGTTAGGCGTACCCCCTCAGTATTTGAACAATAAAAATCAAAACAATTATATGTCAGCAGAACTCATTACCGCAGAAAAAAAATTAAACAAAAAAGGGTGGCTCGATATGGAGATTGACCCTACGATCGACCTCGTAGCCGAGATAGAAAAACTGAAAAAAGAGAAAAATGCCGTCATTTTGGCGCATTATTACCAAGAAAGTGAGTTGCAAGACATCGCGGACTATATCGGCGATTCGCTCCAACTCTCGCAAGAAGCTGCCAAAACTAAGGCGGATATGATAGTGTTCGCAGGGGTGCATTTTATGGCGGAAACGGCTAAAATGCTTTCGCCACAAAAGAAAGTGGTGCTGCCCGATTTGAAGGCAGGTTGCTCTTTGGCGGATAGTTGCCCGCCCGCTTTGTTCCGTAAATTTAAGGAAAAACACCCCGACCACGTTGTTGTCAGCTATATCAACTGCACAGCGGAGTTGAAAACCTTGACCGATATATGCTGCACTTCGAGCAATGCGGTACAGATTATAGAGAGTATTCCGAGAGAAACGCCTATTATTTTCGCGCCCGATAAAAATTTGGGGGCATATTTGAAGAAAATAACGGGACGCGATAATATGCTCTTATGGGACGGTGCCTGTATGGTACATGAGATTTTCAGCAACGAAAAAATCACCAAACTCATGGCACGCCACCCCGAAGCCTTGTTGATTGCGCATCCCGAATGTGAAGCCCCACTTTTGGATAAAGCGCACTATATCGGCTCAACAAGTGGCTTATTAAAATTCACACAAACGAGTGATGCTCAAACGTTTATCGTTGCCACAGAAGCGGGCATTTTGCACCAAATGCAATTGAAATCGCCGCATAAAACGTTTATTCCTGCACCGCCCGAAAATAATTGCGCTTGCAATGAGTGTCCCTATATGCGCCTCAATACCTTGGAAAAGCTCTATCTCTGCATGAAATATGAGCAACCCGAAATCATATTGCCCAATTGGATTATCGAGCAAGGTCGCGCCTCAATTGACCGTATGTTGGAAATTTCTAAAAAGGCGGGATTAGGTGGTTAGGCAAGATTACTTTATGATATTGTTTTGATGATTTTTTGCAAAAAATCATCAAAACAATATCATAAAGTAATCTTTTTCTGTATTTTTTTTTCAAAATCATTTCTTTAAACATTCCAAATGAAAAAACTTCTTTTCCTATTCAATCTCTTGATTGCTACGGCAACTATGTCTGCCCAAACCGAAGAAGAAAACAGCGTCAATGCCTCCATAGCCCAATGGAATTTAGGCGATGCTTTCACTCTCGTTTCTGATGCCAATGTGCGCGAAAAACCTTCTACACAGAGCAAAGCTTTGGTTCAATTGCCAATTGCGACGGCAATAAAAATTGAGCAAGTGATGACGGATAGTTTTACGGTCAATGGCTTTCGTGCGCCGTGGTGCTCGATTTCCTACGACGGTGGCAAAAAGAAAGGTTATTTGTGGGGCGGCTTTATTGCAACTGTCGTCTTAAAAATGACGAATACCTATGATGATACTGAGGGGGTCTTGTTTTTGGGCGGTGTTGGCACGTGGGACGAAAAAAAATCGCGTATGACCATGCAACTCCGCGCTGCCAAAGATGGTAAAGAACTCTCAAAAGTAGAGTTTTCGACCCAAGGCGATTTGGGTTACAACTGCACCTTGAAAAAAGAAACCGAGGGTGGTCTGCGTAAAGTATCAAAAGTATTGACTTTTTCAACAGGTTATGATGCCTGTGGCTATCCGTGGGGCAATAATTTGATATTTTTTACCAAAGATAAAAAGCTCGTGAAGGTACTAAGTACCGAAAGTGTAGCCGATGCGGGTGTTTTCTATTCCAGTGAAAACTACATATTGCCCAACGATAAAGGGGGCATTTCAAACCTCGTAATTGTCACATCAGACAATGCCGAAATGATGGAAAAAAATGGGGAATATGAAGCGACAAAGCAAAAGTATAGCATCACTTTGTATAAATGGGATGGGGCAAAATTGCAGAAATTGGCTAAATAATAGGACGTATAACTTAAGTCATCCCAAATTTTACAACAATTACATTGCGTCACTATGTGACTAAGAAAATTTTCGTGTTATCGCTTGTTATAAACATTAAGACCCTATCGGGTCTGAGAAAAATGCTCGAATTTGTGTCGCGTTAGCGACAATATGTTTATAACAGACATTATTCCCAAGAACTTCTTTAGTCACGTAGTGACGCAATGCAATTGTTGTAACATTCGGGGTGACTTAAGTTGCTCACTAATTTTAACGTTTTGTAAAAAAATCATATTGATGGAACTAATTTTTTAACACAACTGTTAAGCGTTCTGATATGTACATATCGGCGGTCTTTACAAGAGATTTTAATCACTTTTCAATTCTAAATATCATGCGTGTCTTCACTACATATACAACAAATTTGGTAGCCAATCGGCAGCGATTGTGGTGATAGGCACCCCCTCAGTATTTGAGAGGGAAAACGCCTCTTGACCCATTCGGTGTCAAGAGGCGTTTTTTATTTATCAATTAGGGTGAATATTTTGGGTATG
>JAYVKQ010000941.1:0-5329 GCA_043768285.1 Saprospiraceae bacterium
TCAAGCTGCCGACTCGCCGACGATGCGCGTAGGGTCAGATATTGCCGAAACTTTGGACACCGTGCCGCATTTGACGCCGATGTTGTCGCTTGAAAATTCATACAACGCGGAGGATTTATTAGATTTTGATAAGCAAGTGAAAAAATTGGCAGATTTGCCTGATGAGACTGAAATTTCGTATTGTGTTGAACCCAAATTTGATGGCGGTACAATAGCTTTGGTTTTTGAAAATGATATTTTGACAAGGGCTGCCACGCGGGGAAATGGTGTGATGGGCGAGGAAATGACGCACAATGCTAAAGTCATGCGCTCGATACCTTTGCGGGCAGCATTTTCTAAACACAATATCAAAAAAGTAGAACTACGCGGCGAAGCTTTGATACGAAAAGATGTTTTTGAAAAAATAAATAAACAACGCGAAGCCGAAGGGCAAGCCGTTTTTGCCAATCCGCGCAATGCTGCTACGGGCGGTCTGCGCACCAAAGACCCAAAGGAAACGAAGGGGCGTGGTATCGAAGCCTTTATATATCAACTCGGATATGCTGAGAATAGGGAGGGGGTGCAGGTGACACGCGGTTTTAATACCCACCACGAAAGTATTGAATTTTTAGGCAGTTTGGGCTTCAAAGTACCCGCAACAGGACACGAAACTAAAGTCTGTAAAAACATACAAGAGGTTATTGCTTTTTGCAACGAATGGCAGGAAAAACGCGATACTTACGAATACGAAATTGATGGTATTGTGGTGAAAGTCAATGAGTTAGATATACAATCGCAATGTGGTTACACGAGCCACCACCCGCGTTGGGCAGTAGCGTTTAAATTCAAAGCCAAGCAAGCGACAACCAAACTTTTGGATATAGAATACCAAGTGGGTAAAATCGGGACAATTACGCCCGTTGCCAAATTGCAACCCGTACATTTGGCGGGTGTGACGGTATCGAGCGTTTCGCTGCACAATGAGGATTTTATTACCCAAAAAGATATTCGCATTGGCGACCAAGTGCTGGTAGAAAGGGCAGGCGATGTGATACCGTATATCGTCAAATCCTTTGAAGAATTGCGGAATGGCAGCGAAATAAGGCTGAAATACCCCGAAATATGCCCCTTTGATGCGACAAAATCTGTGCAACTCACACGCGAAGAAGGTGAAGCCGCGTGGCGTTGCCCAACCTGTACGTGTGGCAGACAGGAATATCAAAAGTTCGTTTTCCATACCTCAAAAGATGCGATGGATATTGAAGGTTTATCGAAAGCGACGATTGAAAAATTTATGCAAATGGGCTGGCTGCGCACACTTGCAGATTTTTATCGTTTGGATTATGCCGCTATGTCGAAATTAGAAGGTTTTGGTAAAAGGTCGGCAGATAATTTGGAAAAAGCTATCGAAAAAGCCAAATCAAACCCCATTCAACGCCTTTTACATAGTTTGTCTATTCATCATTTGGGTAAAAAAGCGGCTAAACTTTTGGCTGCCGAAGTAGAACACGTTTTGGATTTAGCCACTTATGATGTTGAGCGTTTGACTTCTGTGAAAGAAATAGGTCCCGTTTTGGCGCAAAATGTTGTTGAATATTTTCACGATGAAAAAAATATTGCGCTTTTAAAAGAGTTAGAAAGTCTCGGTGTAAACATGAAACCTACCGAAGAAGATAGGAAATTAGCGGTAAATACTGAGGGGGTATTCGCGGGTAAAACCATTTTATTCACGGGTGCTTTGATGCAGTTTACGAGGGAAGAAGCGGAGAAAAAAGCTACCGCAGTAGGGGCAACAGTCGCCTCAAGCGTATCAAAAAACTTGAATATATTGGTGGTCGGCGAAAAAGCGGGTTCAAAATTGAAAAAAGCGCAAGACTTAGGTACAGTTCAAATATTGACAGAACAAGAGTTTGTTGATTTGTTGAATGGTGGTTAGCATTTGTTCATAAACATGAAATACCTCGAATTTAATAACCAGATTTATACAGCCGTCACTACGTGACTATTCGCCTTCGTCTTCTGTATTTGTCCTACCGAAATGTCGTAGCTAACGCTACTTTCAATATAACATTATGGGATACAAAGTAGCGTTAGCTACGATATTTCGGTAGCAACTCAGAATATTTAAAACGAATAGTCACGTAGTGACGGCTGCACAAATCTTGTTAAAAAACAAGGGGTGTTTCATGTTTTTGCATAATACACTAATAAATGAACACATGGCAACTTCGTACATCGCACATCGTACCTCTCATTATTGCTTTATCGTCACCAATTTAATCACATCGCGTTTCCCTTGGGCTTTGATGCGGAGCATATATTGCCCCGCGTTGGCTTTTTGCTTTAAGATGATGGTATGCACGTTGGATTGCAGCGCGTCAATATGCTCGGCGTGGATAGGTTTGCCTTGCATATCGTAGAGCGTGAAATCAATATGCTTGTTCGCGTAACCTTTCAGGCTGATATTAATCTCATCTTCCGTGGGGTTGGGGAAGATTTTAATATCGTTTAACTTATTGAAATTCACTGTTTTGACTTCCGAATAATGGACGCTGCCATCCAATAGCACCAATTTGATGCGGTAGTTGTTGTCGCCTTCTTCGGGTTTAAGGTCGTAGGTGCTGACTTGTTCTTCATTCGCTTGTTTTGTACTGTTTATGGTTTCGATTGGCTCAAATTGACCCGTTTGGGTATTGAGCTTTTCGACCATGAAATAGTCGTTTTGGTCGCCTGTGTTGCTAACCCAATGGATGCGCGATTTATCCAATTCGGCTTGGGCTTCTACATTTAGATTGAGATTGCTCAAACGGCTTTGGGTTTGGGCAACGGGGACAACGATGCCGACGGTAGAAGGCAATAGCTGCGTAATTTTTTCACCCACATTATTCGGTACGGTGAACACAGGGATTTTGATGCTATCCATATACATCCCCTTTTTTGCCAATTTAATCACCTTTTTCTCATTGCCATCGTGGATGATGATGAGGGCTTTTGCACCCGCCCGTTGGGCATTGAGGCACATTTGGGTCACATCGCAGCTTTTGTTGATGTCTATGACCACTATTTTGTCTTTTGCATCAGATGACATTTTGTCGCAACGGCGTTCTTCGATGTAGCGGAGGGGTTTACTGCCCGTTGAATCCACCTTGTCGTGGTTCTTCAAGACGATGACGGTATCGTATGAGCGCACCATATCGCCTATCAGCGTCTCGGTGAGGTTGCCCCCAAAGTCGGCGGTGGAAAGCATGAAATTGCGGGCGGTACTCATCACAACCATGCCCAATGTGTCTGCCCTTTGGCTTTGCGCTTGGCTGGTAAGGGCTACCAGACACAAGGCGAGTAGTATCGTATTTTTCATATTGACGTTTGTTTTTTATTTTATTAGTAAAAAAAATTGCAATAACCCATAAACTGACTAAATTTGTATAAAATATACAAGTAATGAGTAAAGTTATTGAATATCCACCTATTACGCTTCAATCTGGCTCCCCTCTTGGTGAGGGACTAAAAAAAATGGTTGAACATAAGAGATTGCGCGAGCAATTTCTTTTTGGCGAAATTACTTTTGAAGAACTAAACCGATTACTCAAAGAAAAAGGCATCAATAAGCAATATGACCATCCACGAGCCGTACAGTTTTAAAAGAAGTAATCATAATAAGTACATTTTTGAAACCGATTCGGACATTCTCTACAGTGTGGAATTCACCGAAGGGTCTTACTATTTCCATAGATTACCACATTACATCAATGTCTTTGAGTTTTCCATCAATATATTGCGGGTTGATGAAAATATTTCGCCACCTTTTGACAAACGGGTTGAAGTCACAGTAGTAAAAATCCTTAGCACTTTTCTTTCCAGTAGAGACAATGCCGTTATTTACATTTGTCAAAACCTTGATGACCGTCATTATGCTCGAAAAAGAAAGTTCGATATGTGGTTTAAACAAAATGCCCTTGATAATCTCGAAAAATATGACTTAACGGTCAATTATGAAAACATGGTATTTTTGACCTCTCTAATACTCAATGAAAACAATTCCCATAAAGACGAACTTATTGAATTATTCTTTGAACAACCTAATCAATTAGGCAAATAATATTCACCCTGAATTTTATAATGATTTGATTATCAACTCACTATACATACTACTTCGTCAAGTCTTCCAAGAAAAAACACTGTTTGTGCAAGTTTTTAGCGTAGCGGTAACTTGCACACTTCCCCAGCGTACATTTTTCACTTCTTTTTGTCAATGAACTACACCCCCTCAGTATTTTCTACTGTTTAAGCACTCGGCAGCAAGTGTGGAAGTGACGCATTCGCTTAACACCAGACTGTGCAAAAAAGATTTTTCAATAAGACGCTGCAAACTATTATTTTGTATATTGCTTTTCAGAACCTTAAAATCAGAATACTATTTTACTGATATTGCTTATTTGAAATAATATACTTTCATCATTTTTTGAAAAATCTTTTTTGCACAGTCTGACACTTCCACAAACTCGCGCCTTTTTTCCTAAAAAAATAGAACTCTTACAACAACTGGGCTTAGAAATCGTCATTAAGTATCTTTGCCTCTTTATTGTTTGTTATTTTCTTCTTTGAAATATAATTTATAAGAATATACAATACAATTAAAGTAATACTCATTAAAAGAAAAAATAAATTAGTACTATTTGGTATATCATGTCCACTGGCATGATATAGTAAAAAGAAAAAAATAGTAATACCAAACAGTATAATAACTATTACTTTTAAAATAAATAAAAAAAGGTTCATTTTATAAATTATTTTTTATTTGACTTTGGTGCTTCCCAAAAAGTATAACCTTGTTGATTTAATGCTTTTATCACTTGTCCTCTTTGTTCGTCTGTCATACCTGTAAGATTTAATCTATCACCAACTTTTAAAGATACTTTATTACCCCGTTGCGCCCAAGTCTTCCAAGAAAAAAAACCGTAGTTTGTGCAAGTGTTAAGCGATAGCGTCACTTGCACACTTCACCAGCGTACACTTTCTTAGTTCCATTTTTGTCAATGAACTACCCCCTCAGTATTTTGAACGTCTTGGCACTCGGCAGCAAGTGTGCAGGTGACACGTCGTTTAACACCTGCACAAACTCACTCCTTTTTTCCTAAAAAAATAGAACTCTTACAACAACTGGTAGTATCGTATTTTTCATTGAAATGTTCGTTTTTAATTTTTTAAATAATTGATTGTCAAAGACTTGCACTGTGCTTTGCCTTTGCAACAGCAATTCCGTATATGGACATTGTGGTAGAATCGGCAGGGCGATTGAAATCGCCCGCTATTGATTTTGACGACGAAAACCTATCAATAGAGGGCGATT
>JAYVKQ010000942.1:0-7987 GCA_043768285.1 Saprospiraceae bacterium
CGTCCGTAACAGCATTTCATCTGCCACACGATAAGGAAAGACCGCTTATTATGGTTTGTGCAGGTTCGGGTATTGCGCCTTTTAGAGGTTTTATACAAGAAAGAGCCTTTCAAAAAGCACAAGGGCAATCGGTTGGAAAAGCCCTCTTATTTTTTGGTTTTGACCATCCAGACATAGATTTTCTCTATAAAAACGAGCTTTTAGCTTGGGAAAAACAAGGTGTTGTTATCGTACATATTGCCCACAGCGTACGCCCTGATGAAGATATTTTATTTATACAGCACCGTCTTTGGCAAGAACGCCAAACGGTCTATGCACTTATTGCAGACAATGCCAAAATATACGTGTGTGGCGATGGTAAATATATGGCTCCCGCAGTTAGAGATACTTTTAAAAAGATATATGCTGCCTATACTCAAGCCACGGATGAAGCAGCAGAAGAATGGGTAACAGAGATGCAAAAAGATGGCGTGCGCTATGTAGCAGATGTGTATATTTAATTGATAAACAAATAGTTATGACTTTTTCAATATTCAATATTTAATAATTTTTTAAAAAACAACATTATGAATTATTCAGAAACGATTGAGGCATTGAATGACCTCATCCAAATCAACCACGACCGCATTGCAGGCTATGAACGGGCTATCGCCAACATCAACAAGGGTAGATTTAGCCCTGTTGCAGCGGGTGTGATGCAAGTTTATATCAAAGACAGCCAAAACCACGTAGCTGAATTGTCGCAATACGTACAGAAAATGGGCGGTACCCCTGCCAATTCTTCTACCGTCAGCGGCAAATTGCATCGTGCGTGGATGGATATAAAGACGACGTTTTCTTTTAATGACAAAGAAACGATATTAGAATCGTGCATATTTGGCGACCAAGCCGCTATCACGACCTACGAAGCAGCCTTGGCAGATGAAGCCCACCATTGGGTGAGCGATTTAAAGAGTGTTTTAACAAATCAACTGCGAAATATCAGCCTTGCCTGCAAAGCCAACGAAGGGTATGAAAAGGCTCTGCAAGTACCCGATCATTGAGGTCATAATTGGATAATTTGAATAGCTAAAGGGTATCGCCTTGTCGTTATCCTTCCTGTAATAAGAATGCTGTTAGTTTAATTATAAGTTTAGTAAAAGTGTGTTCATTTAGTAGAAATGCCCTTCTTAACAGCATTGTAAAGAAGGGCTTCTTTTTTTTAGAACATCAAATATTATAGCGGGCGTTTCTTATAATTAGCACGTATTCTACTCAACGTTTCAGTTTTGATACCAATATAAGACGCGATATGACGCAAAGGCACTCTTTGAAAAATATTGGGATATTCTTTTAGCAATTCATAGTAACGCGTTTCCGCCAAAGTAGATTGTAGGGCAATCGTCCGCATAGATATATGTGCAAGATAGTTTTCCAAAAAAGACCTCACCAAATGGTGCGTGTCTGAATGAATGGAGTACATCTGGTTCAATTGCTCTTTGGTAATAATCACAACTTCTACATCTTCTAAGGCTTGTATCATCACATCAGACGGCAATTCGAGTATATAACTTGTTATTGAAACGACGACTTGACCCTCGAAAGTGAACCAAATCGTGACTTCGTTCAAATCTACATCATAGATAAAAGACCGCACACAACCTTTACGGATAAAAAAAATATGGCTGCACATATCTTTCTTCGAGATTAAAAAGGTGTTTTTGGGAAAATGTTTTACTGTTACGGGTATAAGTTTTTCCATTTCATTAGCAAATTTGTGTGCAGCGGAAGCTAACTTATAGGATTGTTCTTTAAGCCTTTCTAAATTTTTGAAATTCATGATGAATATAAGTGTGGTTTAAGGGTAGAAAAAGGTATCATTAATATGACACTTGGATATAGGGGCGAAATTATAAGGGATATTATATTTTTTACTTGACTTATATCAATTTACAACTATTGATGTAAAGAATATTTTTGAACTTTATTTGAGATGCTTATCCTCTTTATTCGAAGTATTAAATATTATTTTTTAGTCCATAAAACGGCATAAAATGTAAAAAATACTGAGGGGGGTAGGTCAATAACTATAATTTAATCAAACAATCATAAATTTTAAACACTATGGTATTACAACTTAATCCAAGTATTTTAGTCGAAACGCCATTGGGCCAAGGTCAAGCTATTTTTATAGTGGACTATGGAATGCACCAAAATTCATGCTGGATAGTAGCCATCAATGAGAATGGTATTGTCAAGCATTTTGATAGCAATGATGTGGTTATCTCTACCAATCATACCTACCATATGAATATGAAAAAACATCATAATCATATTATGGGCAATAAAAAAGCCAATTTTGAGCTTGTAGCGGAACTTAAAGCCACTGGAATAGGTGGACGCAAGCGATGATGTGAAAACAATTTACCGATGATGGTTTATTGAAATATGATAATTTCTTAGAAACAGTAACGCAAATCATACCGATATATGCCATGCGCTCATTTGGTGGCTTACTCTTTTTTATAGGGGTTTGTTTGATGTCTGGTGCGTATGCCTAATCAAAATATTTCCCAAAAAGAAGCCCGTAGTATTGTCGAAAGGCGAAACGCAAACTTTCAAATGGAAGCCCGACCGTGTAGGCGTTGTCCTGATGTATTGCACCGATTTCTGTTCGGCATTGCACCAAGAAATGCAAGGGTATGTGCGGGGTAGTCCAGTGGCGTTGCGGTTTGGTACGGGTGCAGGTATCGCGTTTAGTGGGGTCGTGATGGTGGCATGGCTTGTTGCGCCATTATGGTTGGGCTTGAGGGTTTTTAAGAATAGGAAATAATTTTACTACATTAGAAATACCAATGACACAGATTTCAGGTGATAAATTTTTGCAAATCAATACAATTAACATAAATAGAATTATAATTAGCCCTTGATGGTACTAATTTTCACTAATAATATCTAACTGAATTAGTGAAAATTAGTGCCATTAGTGGCTAAATAGACGTTGAATAATTAATTTTTAACTTCATATCCTTTCCACCCAAAATACCAAACAACAAAAAAGCATAAGAACGGCACGATATACCCAATTTGAATATTATCACCTGACCTATCAATGATATAGCCCATAATAACGGGAAAAATAGCTCCTCCAATAATCGCCATCACGATTAAAGAAGATGCTGATTTTGTTTCTTCTTTTAAGCCCGTTATGCCCAACGAAAAAATAGTAGGGAACATAATGGACATGAAAAAACCCATAGCCCCCAGCGCATATACCACAAGCTCGCCTTTTGTGAATATAGCAACCCCACTTAAAACGATACTGGCTATGGCGCATAGGCTCAATAGCTTGGCGGGTTCAATATATTTGAACAATGCCGACCCAACAAAACGCCCTATCATAAAAAGTGCCCCGTATATAGTGCCTAAAAAATAGCCCGCTGTTTTTTCATCAACGCCGCCCGTTATTGCCATTCTGACAAAAAAACTGGTGACACAAACCTGTGCGCCAACATAGAAAAACTGTGCAATCACAGCCCATTTCACATGACTGTATTTCAAGGTATCGAATACCCCCCCCTCAGTATTTTTAGTATTTTCATCGCTTTTTTCTTCTAATTCAGGCAAATTCATAAAATAAAATAGGATAGCCAATAAGATTAAAGACCCTCCTAAAACGATATAGGGCATTTTGACAGACTGCGCCTCGCTTGTGAGGTAAGCAATTTTATCTAACTCTGGCATGGCGGCTAATTCAGCTTTGCTATATTCTTTGCCCGATAAAATAAACATTGCCCCTATGATAGGACCAATAGCTACCGCTAAACCATTAAACGACTGCGCCAAATTTATCCGAAAAGTTGCGCCATCAGGTTCGCCCAAGCGGGTTGCGTAGGGATTAGCGGCGGTTTCTAAAAGCGTTAAACCACAACCTAAAATGAATAATCCTAATAAAAAGACCTCATAAGTCTGCATATTTGCGGCAGGTACAAATAATAATGCGCCCGCTGCAAATATCAACAAACCCATGATAATGCCTTTTTTGTAGCCAAATCTCTTCAAAATAATGCCCGCAGGAATAGCCATGAGGAAATACGCCATATACACAGCCGTATCTACAAACGTGGATTGCATATTACTCAATTGCAAGGCTTTTCGCAAATGTGGTATCAAGATGCCATTCAGATTATTGGCGATACCCCACATGAAAAATAGGCTCGTGATGAGGATAAAAGGAATAAGGTAGGTGTTGCGTTGTGCCATAATGATGCTTGATTAAAGTGCGTGATGCGTTTTTTCTATGCAAAGAAAAGTAAAATAATGATACGTAGAAACTTTTATAAAAAAATTAAAAAGTCTAAAAAAACCATTATCATTGTAACTTAATTTTTGCCTTTATTTTTTGATTACATTATCTTCAATGCAATGAAAACCAAGCTAATTCTATCTATAATCATCTTAATCATCAGTTTTACCTCCTGGTATGCTTGTAATACTGAGGGGGGTAGCGATGCCGTTCCCGACACCGTAAGTTACAATTTTCACGTCCGCCCCATATTGTCTGATAAATGTTTTGCTTGTCATGGTCCCGATGCCAATAAGCGAAAAGCCGAGTTTCGCTTGGATATTGAAGAATTTGCCTTTGCACCTTTGAAAGAAACGAAGGGGGCTTTTGCAATTGTGAGAGGTAAGCCCGAACAATCGGAACTCTACAAACGCATCACCTCCAAAGACCCAGATTATATGATGCCTTCGCCCGGAGCACATTTGGGTTTATTGAGTGAAACAGAGATTAAAATCATTGAAAAATGGATAAAACAAGGGGCAAAATATGAAAAACATTGGGCGTTTATCAAGCCTGAAAAAGCGGTGTTGCCTAAAATAAGCCATAAAAAATGGGCGAAAAATGAGATTGATTATTTCACCCAAGCTAAGATGAGTGAAAAAGGTCTTTCTCCAAATGAAGAAGCCGATAAAGAACATATACTGAAACGCGCCGCTTTGGATATTACGGGTTTGTTGCCTTCTGTTGATTTGATGAATGAATATATAGGCGATAATAGCCCAAATGCCTACGAAAAAGCACTTGATAAATTATTGGCAACCCCTCAGTATGGCGAGAAAATGGCTCTTCAATGGCTCGATGTGGCGCGATATGCCGATAGTTACGGCTATCAAGACGACAATATTCGCACCCAATGGGCGTGGCGGGATTGGGTTATTCATGCTTTTAATAAAAATATGCCTTATGATAAATTTATAACATGGCAATTGGCGGGCGATTTAGTACCTGACTCAAGTAAAGAAAGCGTACTGGCAACCGCTTTTTTACGCAATCATAAATACACGGAAGAGGGAGGTATTATCAATGAAGAATACCGAATTGAATACAATTTGGATAAAACAAAAACCTATTCAAAAGGTATTTTGGGCATGACTGCTGAATGTGCTCAATGCCACGACCATAAATACGACCCCATTTCACAAAAGGATTATTATCAATTGTTTGCCTTTTTTAACAACAGCAAAGAAGTGGGTTTTGAAGGTGATGTGAGCCAATCGCAACCCGCTAAAAATCCTAAATTGAAGTTGTCAGAAAAGGAGGTTAAAGAGATTTTAAGTTTTATAAATATGCAGGATACGGGGGCTTTGACGGTATCGGTTATGGGTGAATTGGATACACCCCGCACGACTTATATCCTCAATCGAGGTGCTTATGACAAGCCGACTACGCCTGTAAAAGCAACGGCTTTAGCATCTATTATGTCGTTTGATACCACAAAATTGCCTCGCAATCGGCTTGGTTTGGCACAATGGACAGTGGATAAAAACAATCCTTTGACCGCACGAGTTTTCGTCAATCAACTCTGGCAAGAGTTTTTTGGCAATGGCTTGGTGAAAACCACGGGCGATTTTGGTATGCAAGGCAATTTGCCCACCCATCCAGAGCTTTTAGACTGGCTCGCCGTGGATTTTATGGACAACAATTGGGATATAAAACGCCTTGTCAAACAGATTTTAACCTCTGCCACCTATCGCCAATCAGCAAAAGTGACGGATAAACATTTAGCCACCGACCCCGAAAATATCTATTTATCTCGCTATCCCCGCACAAGGGTTAAAGCTGAATTTGTTAGGGATATTGTTTTAGGCAGTAGTGGTTTATTGGTGAAAGACATTGGCGGACCCAGTGTAAAACCCTATCAACCCAAAGGTTTATGGGAAAAAGCATCATCTGGCAGAGGTGTGTTAGCCAAATATGAATTGGATGAAGGCGATGCCCTCTACCGTAGGGGTATGTACACTTTTATCAAATTGACTGTGCCGCCGCCTTCGATGGTTATGTTTGATGCCAGCAATCGTGACCAATGCGAGGTTAAACGCTCAAAAACCAATACGCCTTTGCAAGCCCTTATTATGCTCAACGACCCCTCAGTATTGGAGGCTTCCAGAGCCTTTGCTCAACGCCTTTTGACCGAACAAACAGGCATGGAAGATAAAATAGACAAGGCTTTTCGCACCATTATTTGTAGAAAACCCTCGAAAAAAGAGAAAACCATTTTAACAGAATATTTCAACGAGCAATTGGTTTTATTTAAAAATAATAAATTAGATGCAGGAAAAACGCTTACTATTGGCGCATCACCTATTAATAAACAAGTGGATTTGAACGAATCAGCCGCTTTGATGAAGGTGGTGAGTACGATTTATAATATGGAGGAGGCGATAACGAAAACGTAAATGCGCCACTAATTACACTAATTTACACTAATTTTTTGACCCAATAGGATTAATTTAGTGTAAATTAGTGCAATTAGTGGCAAAAATAGATAATCATGGAAAAAACAATATTAGAACACGGGCTAAATACAAACCGCCGCAAATTCCTCTCAAAGCTCGGCATCGGCATCGGTAGTGCCGCACTCGGTTCTTTGTTGATACCCGACTTATTCGGCAGCAAAGAAGATGCAATAATGGCAGGTTTGCCGCATTTTGCACCAAAAGCAAAACGGGTTATTTACCTATTCCAAAACGGTGCGCCTTCGCAATTGGATTTGTTTGATTATAAACCCAAATTGAATGAAATGCACGGACAAGAGATGCCCGCATCTCTTCGCATGGGTCAAAGGCTAACGGGTATGACGGCAAATCAAGCGAAATTTCCATTGGCGGGTTCGGCTTTTAAATTCAATCAATATGGCGAGCATGGCACTTGGTTGAGTGAGTTACTGCCTTATACATCCAAGATAGTCAATGATTTATGCGTGATAAAAACCATTCATACCGAAGCCATTAACCACGACCCTGCCTTGACGTTCTTCCAAACGGGCGCACAAGTGGGCAATCGCCCGAGCATGGGTTCATGGTTGAGCTATGGTTTGGGTAGTGAAAATAAAAATTTACCTGCGTTTTGCGTCCTATTGTCGCAAGGCAAAGGCAATGGGCAGGGCGTATATTCCAAACTCTGGACAAATGGCTTTTTGGACAGTACGCATCAAGGCGTGCAATTTAGTAGCGGTGAAAACCCCGTTTTATACCTCAACAACCCCGATGCCATTGACAAAGAAGACCGCCGTAAAATGCTCGATAAAGTAGCCTTGCTCAATGAAGAAGGTTATAAAGAATTTGGCGACCCCGAAATAAACGCTAAAATTCAGCAATACGAAATGGCATTCCGTATGCAAACGGCGGTGCCTGAAATCACGGATATTCGCAACGAACCGAAGGATATTATTAAAATGTATGGCGCAGATTGCCTTGTTCCTGGCACGTATGCCGCCAACTGCCTTTTAGCCCGCAAACTCTCTGAAAATGGCGTGCGTTTCGTACAACTTTATCATCAAGGCTGGGATGCCCACGACAACCTACCCAATCAAATCAGAGGGCAAGCCTTAGATACCGACCAAGCATCTGCTGCATTAATTACCGACCTCAAACAACGGGGTTTGTTAGATGAAACCCTCGTGATATGGGGCGGCGAATTTGGACGCACAAATTATGGTCAAGG
>JAYVKQ010000943.1:0-3050 GCA_043768285.1 Saprospiraceae bacterium
ACTCAAAGTTCCGCTTTCTTGTATGTTTCTCATAATTACCTTAAAAAATAGTAGGGTACAGTACAATAAGTGTATTTAACAACTCCCTTGTAGGTACTATATTTAAGCATGAATTTACATACAATACATCAAATCAACTAACGACAACCATTTCCAGTTCTTGGGAGTCACCAAGTCCTGCTAATGTTTTCACTCCGAGTTCAAGATCAAGAGTGACCGCTTTTAATTCAAAAAATAAAGTGACAGAATCATTTGCTGACTATTGGAGAAATAATGCTTGGGTCGAGACCTCACGAGGTACATCAACATATATTAATGATACTATTCCCAATGTTAGCCTTTCTTATTCTAAAAATAATAGCGGCAATTGGTGGGTTTCAAGCAGACAGACATACAAATATTGTGGCGTTGTTAATACTATTCAAGATTTAAACGGTTTAAAGTTCAAAATTTTTCCAAATCCAGCGAATTTAACTGCTACTTTAGATTTAGAGGAATCAATATCAACTAAAAATAATATTTCAGTTTATAATAATATAGGAAAACTTATTTTTCAAGAGAGCAATATCATAACACCTTACTCTTTGGATATTTCAAACTATTTGAATGGGTTATATATTGTAAAAGTATATAACAGCAAACAACAATTTGCTACAAAAAAAATTTTAGTAGCAAATTAAGGTAAATTTTAAATAAAGGTACATATACACTCTCTTAAAATAAGTTATTTTAAAACATTTTTAAGCTGCATAATTTATTCAGTAGTTGTTAATATTATCAAACATTTTTTTCAAAATAATCTATCATAAAAAATCACGCGATATGAAAAAAGTAACCGTTGTTGGTGCTGGTAATGTGGGTGCAACTTGCGCCAATGTGTTAGCGCATATGGATGTTGTTAAACACGTCGTTTTGTTGGATATTCAAGGCGATTTTGCAAAAGGTAAAGCCCTCGATACTTGGCAACAAGCACCTATTGATTCGTACAGCACCTATCTCACTGGCACGAGTGACTATGCCGATACCGCAGGCTCTGATATAGTCGTTATCACCGCAGGAGTTCCCCGCAAGCCAGGTATGACTCGCGATGATTTGGTGGCTACAAATGCCAAAATCGTTGCCAGTGTCGTTGAAAACATCGTAAAACATTCTAAAAACCCTATCATTATCGTTGTGTCTAATCCTTTAGACGTAATGACATATGCGGCTTTCAAAAAAGCGGGTTTGAAGTCAAGCCGCGTTATAGGCATGGCGGGCATCTTGGATACAGCGCGTTATCGTGCCTTCTTAGCAACTGAATTGAATGTTTCGCCAAAAGATATTCAAGCGATATTGATGGGTGGACATGGTGATACAATGGTGCCACTACCCCGTTATACTACCGTGTCAGGTATTCCTGTAACAGAATTAATTTCTAAAGAAAAATTAGACGCTATCGTAGCGCGCACCAAAGATGGTGGTGGCGAATTGGTACGTTTGATGGGTACATCGGCATGGTATGCCCCGGGTGCTGCGGCAGCTCAAATGGTAGAAGCAATCGTGAAAGATGAACAGCGTATTTTCCCATGTTGCGTCATGTTGAATGGTCAATATGGCATTAAGGGTTTCCCAGTAGGCGTACCTGTTAAATTGGGTAAAAACGGTATTGAGAAAATCATTACCTTAAAATTGCGCAAAGAGGAAAAAGAATTATTGGCATCATCGGCAAAGGCAGTGAAAGACGTTTGCGCTGTGTATGATGGCATGAATTTATAACTTATAAAATATTGATTATCAATATTTTACTTAACATATAAAATGTCGGGCAACTACTTTTGTTGCTCGGCATTTTTCATTTTATGGGGCATTTGTATAGTTTTCCATTTACCCACTCATATTTAAAGCCATCACGAGGCTTATATATTTTATACTCCTCGGCAGTACGTGGCACTTTGAACCGTTTCCGAATGGGACGGACAACCGTTTCTGAACCCAGCTTTAATGCCATTACTTGTGAAGCCATTTTTTAAAATATTTTATACATATATATAGAGAGCTTTGATATAGAATTGTAAAATAAAATTTAAAATAGTCATTTTAGTATGTAAAATACTGAGGGGATACTTGTCGCGCAAGCACCCCCTCAGTATTTTACATACTAAAATGCCTATTCCTTAACGATTGCCACAGGCATATTCGGGTCATATTGTCCTTTTATTAACGGCGTTTGCACCTTACCCAATTGCGTAGCGTAGCTCGTTACGTTCAAATGCACATAATCAAAAAGTTCTTGAATAGTGACAATATTATCGCCATTTGCATTTGCTTCTCCTTTCAAACCGCGAACGACAAAATAGGTGAAAACGCTATTACGCAATGACGATACTTCGAGTGACTCCTCGTCGGCTTGCGAAGATAGCAAATAGGCGATACCCGCCTCTGAACGCTCAATTTCTTGATAAAAAGTCGTGGCATCTACTTGATATTGGCGGCTACCTCTTATACCTTTACTGGCAATATAACTGCCCGAGTGACAAGCGTCGGCAATCACCAATTTGTGTTTTGCTTTGCAATCAGATAAAATTTTACTGATTTCGTTATGGTATAAACGGATATTATCGCCATCATAATCACTTGGTAAAAAAGAACCTTTCAAGCCATGTCCCGAAAAGAAAAATATCGCCAAATCATTGTCTTTTGCCTTTGAATAGACGCTGCGCATAGCGTTTGTAACCATCGCTTTTGTCGCACCATCATCTACTAACACCAGCGAGTGGGTATCGTCTAATGAACCACCTAAAGGGCTTTTCCAAAACGCATACATATTGAACGCATCGTTGTCTGGATATTTTAAAGACGGAATTTCCGTATTTTCGTAACTCGCCACACCGACAGCCAATGCCCATATTTCGGGTAGCGCATTGCTATTTTTTTGAAAGGGCGTTTGTTCTGTATTTCTGATTTTTTCGACGGTAGGTTTTAGAGCGTTTTGCGCAGGACGTAGAGTAACAGGAGCAGCTGCAATCGTTTCATTTTCAACAGGTTGTGTATTAAAACTACCCGCTTCAATC
>JAYVKQ010000944.1:0-2443 GCA_043768285.1 Saprospiraceae bacterium
TAGTATTATTTTTAATTAGCCTGTGTTCTTGTGCTAAAAATATTAATTACATATTATCAACCAAAACTAACTTAGAAATTGACAAAACCATTGCTAAAATAGACTCTATTAATAACTGTAATTACAAAGTTTATGCTATATCTTGGGAAGATAAAGAAGGTATTTATTTTAGTTTTGAACAACGTAAAAATTTGTATCCTGCTATTAAAAATCTTGTAACAAAGACCAATAGGTATCTTTTGACAGCAAAGTATAAAATTCCAGTTATAATCACACAAGACTATTTTAGTCAAGGTTTTAAAAGTAAGCCAACTTACTTGAATAGAAATGGATTTTATTTAAAAACAGATTTTAGTGGAGAATTTCTGAAAACAGGTATTTTCTATTAACTACATTGATTTTATTCTAAAAATACAAAACGGGTTGAAGCCATACACTTCAACCCGTTTTTTTATCTTAAAATGGGGTAGTGAGGGGTTAATTTTTAAGTAAAGACGCAGCAGTACCCGTTGAACTTACCAGATTTGAAACAGTAGGTTCACCTAATCTGGCAAGGAAATTATTGTGGATTTCATCCCACTTGGCAATAATAGATGCGTACATATCCACGCCTTTGGCGGTGGGTGTCACATAGGTATATTTGCCTTCTTGTCTGCGTGTAACAATACTTCTTTTTTCCAGTTTTTCAATCATCCGCGTAATAGTAGATGGAGCCAAAAGGATTTTTTCACTGATTTCAGTCGGTTGGATACTCGGTTTCTCATTTACAGTCATAACCAAATAGGCATCAGAAGGTGTTAATCCAAGGTCAAGAAAAGCTGTTTCAGCAATTGACGCAATTTCACGAGATAATGCAACCGTTGTATAATACAGGTTGTCGGAATAATAATTTTTCATGTAGATAAAACAGGGTTCGTTTGCGTGTACAAATATTGTTACAAATATACAAAATTGAAGTATGAAAAAGCCATAACTATTAAATTTTCCGTTTTATATTTTAACTTTTTTATGGTATTATAAAAATGTTTAAGATGTTTTTGAAACGCCTACTTAAACAGAAAATCGCATAGCAGTTATCACTCTACTATGCGATTAAAATCTATGCCATATTTGTTTTTACAAGAATAATTCTAAGGTTTTCAGAATATCTTCCGCTCTTTTTTCATCATAAAATATTTCAATGGGTTTTGGCTGGAGTGTACTATCAATGTTATTGTTTTTTTGAGCCAATGCCATCATTTTTTGCCGTTCGGCGGGCGTGAATTCTGAGAAGGTTCTGCGTAAAATGGGCAGTAATTCAGTCAATCTATCCATGTCAATTTCGTCCACCCACTCATCTAAAATCCGCCACAAGGCTTCGTGGTGAATGAGTAAAAGTCCACTGCCACTCAAAAAACCTTCCAACCAAGCGGCTGAATACATAACTTCGCTCGCCCTCGATAAAGCATAACGCATTTGGGTGATGGCATCGTGAATAGTGAAAACGTTTTTATCAAATAAAATGCGCACGCCTGAACCATTCAATACGCCGTGCACATTTTTCATCAAAGCTATTTGGCGCAAGGCTCTGAGCCATATTTGGCTATATTCAGGTGTATTTAAAAGGCTGATTGCTCGATTAGTGGCTTGTATTCTATCAAAAATCTGTTGAGTAGCATTATCATCGGTATTAAGGCAAACTGAAGGTAAGCCGATGCAAATGCGCGGAACAATCTGTTCCACAACTTCAGCCACAGTCTCAGCATGAGTGCCTCTTACGTTGCCATATTTTACGATATTGACCAAATGCGGCAAGGCATCCATCAATGCTAAAATATCATCCGTCAAAGCTGAGAGGTCTTGCAAACGATTAACGAGCGTCGGAATAGCACTTTTTATAGCGGCATTCAAGGCTTTTTCCAATAAAACGGTCAAATCTGCCAACGAATCAATAGTTGTGCTTTTATTTTTTACCAATTGCATGGCGGCTTCTTCAACGGTATTGCCCCATTGCGCAGCGTCAATAACACGAATGGCATAATCGGGTTTCCATTGCAGTTTCCAAATTTCTTTAAAAGTACCTAAGCGATATTGCGAGCCTTTCATCGTTTTGCCCCAAGGAATATTGAGTAAAACGAGGCGGTGCAAGAGATGACTGGCTAATAAATTCGTTTCTTTCCTTAAATCCAATTCTTTTGTCACCCCCTCAGTAGTGGCGTACTCTTTTGAAAGGCGAGCCGTTTTGATGCAGGCTTCCAAATCTCTTTGAAGCGGAACTTGCGGAATATCGGGCGGGACGCGCCCAATGACATCTCCAATCACCAATTTTTCACGAATCAAAGCCATTGGCTTATCGTAACCGTCGCAAAAAATACTCAAAGCCGCTTCTTCTAACTCCGCCAAACCCGCAATGGACTGACCCCTCAGTATAGCCAAGGTTTCAGCCAATCGGACGGCTTCAATA
>JAYVKQ010000945.1:0-3808 GCA_043768285.1 Saprospiraceae bacterium
ATATCGTTTAAAGACCCTATTGGGGAAAAAAATTATTATACTGCCGAGGGGTTTTACCAATATAGAGCAGGGCGCGATAGTTTTTATCAATTCCTCAATGTATATAGTTTAGACCCTATTTCAACGGATAATTACTTGTCAGATGAGACTTTTGATGGCAAATCTGCGGTTTGGCGGCAACACGGCTATTTTTTCAATAATAATACTGCGGGTACAAAAATGCGCTTTTATTTAATATCGTTGAGTGAAGCAAATTATCTTTATAAATTATCACTCAAACGTTTCTATAGCGCACAGGATAATCCCTTTGCCGAGCCTGTTATCCTTTATACAAATGTGAAGAATGGTTATGGTTTGTTTTCGATGGGTGGGTATAGAGAGTATAGCTTTACAGCGAAATAATATTTTTATCCACAATATTCCCTAAATTTGCCCAAAATATAAAATATGAAAAAACTAACCATTGCCATAGGTTGCGATCACGCAGGCTTTTCGCTCAAACAACCCGTGATTGACCATCTGACCAAAGCGGGATATGCTGTTCTGGATTTTGGCACCAATTCTAATAACTCCGTGGACTATCCCGACTTTGCGCATCCTACCGCCACCGCCGTTGAAAATAAAAAAGCGGATTTTGGCGTTTTGATATGTGGCAGTGGTAATGGCGTTGCCATCACTGCCAATAAGCATCAAGATATTCGTTGCGCATTGTGTTGGTTGGAGGAGATAGCAACTTTGGCACGTTCTCATAACAATGCCAATATGATAGCCATTCCTGCGCGTTTTGTATCCGAAAGTTTGGCACTGAAAATGGTAGATACTTTCTTAACAACGTCCTTTGAAGGGGGCAGACACGCGACGCGCGTAGGCAAAATGGCTTGCGTTTAAACAAGGCATTAATCTATACCTACTCTATTTATACTTGCCCAAATATGCTGTATTTACATATTATCAAACACAAATTATATTTAATTATATTTATGTAAAGTATTGATAATGAAAGATTTAAAATATATAGTTGCTTATATCGGCTCCGTTTCTGCCTTTGTAGGATTATATTTGGGCGGCTGGTGGTCGTTTGGTATGACGTATGTTGCTTTTGGTCTTATCCCTTTATTTGAGCAATTTATGCCAAAAAGTACGGATAATCTTCCTGCCGAAAGTGAAGAAGAACGCAGTCAAATGCCTCTTTTTAATATACTTTTATACACACACGTGCCTCTTTTATATGCCCTTGTAGGATATGCCCTTTATAAAGTGCAATATCAAAATCTTACTTATGTTGAAATGGTGGGTATGATTTTCAATGTTGGTATCATGCTGGGTGCTTATGGGATTAACGTAGGACATGAATTGGGACATCGGACGAATAAGTTTGAGCAATTTTTAGCAAAAACATTATTATTACCTTCGTTATATCAGCACTTTTTTATCGAACACAATCGGGGGCATCATAAAAACGTAGCTACCGACCTCGACCCCGCTTCGGCGCGCTTAGGCGAACCCATCTATATTTTTTGGTTCAGAACTGTTTTTGGTAGTTACAAAAATGCGTGGCATTTGGAAAATGAGCGTTTAAAAAAAGACGGGAAACCAATCATCAGTGTTGATAATGAAATGGTACGATACCATATGTATCAAGGTCTATATTTGGCTACCATTTGGGCAATATTTGGCACTCTCCCTTTGGTTTTTGCCGTTTTGTTCGCCATAGTTGGCTTTTTATTACTCGAAACGGTTAACTATATCGAGCATTATGGCTTGCGCCGTCAGCAATTACCCAATGGACGATATGAAGCTGTAATGCCGCGTCACTCTTGGAATAGCGACCACGAATTGGGTAGAATTTTTCTTTACGAACTCACACGCCATAGCGACCACCATTATAAAGCAACGCGCAAATATCAAAATTTAAGACATTTTGACGAAAGTCCACAACTGCCATTTGGCTACCCCCTCAGTATGTTGATGTCCTTAGTACCTCCTCTTTGGTTTAAGGTTATGGATAAGCGCATACCACAAATCAATGATATTCAATAAATTAGATATTGAAATCCTACTTTGGTGCTCTAAGAAAACTAAGATTTGTTTTTCATGCTTGACAGGGCGGGGGCTGTTTTTGATTTTCTTTTTATTGTCAGATAACGTAAGTAGTTGCGTAGAACTACATAAAAATATTTTTTTTCACTGTCCTTTTTATAAAAAAATAAAAAATAAATTAAAATAGAGGCAACGTTTTTATAACACAAGTCCTCTTAGGTTTGACGGGCATGATGTCATTTACTTCAAGATAAGAAAGGTATAAAAAGAAAATATATTTCTATAAAACCATCTCGAATACCGATTGCACCGAAAGCCGATTTTGCTTTTATTTTTTTTGGACCAGAACAAACGAGAACGTGACGGAACATGACATCATACAAGGCTGTATAAAAGAAAACCGTTTGTGCCAACGCGAGCTTTTCAATCGCTATGCTGGTAAAATGATGACGGTTTGCTTGCGCTATGCCCGCCACCGCATGGAGGCAGAGGATCTACTGCAAGATGCTTTTATCAAAATATATGATAATTTAAGCCGTTTTGAAGGAAAAGGCTCGTTTGAAGGTTGGATTAGACGCATCGTTGTCAATACTGCTTTAAAAAATGCCAGTCGCCATAGTTTTCAAAAAGAACATATCGGCACTGAAAATATTATCGAAACGGGCGAAGACCCCTCAGTATTTTCGAAGCTGACAGAAGATGAAATTTTAAAATTAGTGCAGCAATTGCCAGATGGTTATCGCTATGTTTTCAATCTATATTGCATAGAAGGATATAGCCATAAGGAAATAGCGGATAGTTTGAATATTGAAGAAAGCACTTCGCGCTCGCAATTGGTGAAAGCACGTAATATGTTGCAAACTAAGGTTTTACAATCGCAAAAAGTATATCTTTAAGCGAATGGTTAATTGAAAATGGACAATAATATGGCAGAACATATACCTTCTTTTGATGATTTTTTCAAAAAACGGCTTGGGGAACACACTTCTCCTGTGCCAGAGGATGTGTTTGAGCGTATAATGGAGGAACGTGCTGAAAGACAATTGGACAATATCACGCCGCCTTCTTTGACTGACCGTTTGAATAATTATGTTGCACCTGTGCCAGAGGATATGTTTGACCGTATGATACGTGAACGCGCTGAAAGGCAGTTAGACAATATCACACCGCCTTCTTTGACTGACCGTTTGAATAATTATAATGCGCCTGTGCCAGAAGATATTTTCGAACGCATAATGAACGAGCGGGAACGCCGTCGCCCAGTTATTGCTTGGTGGCAATCTTCGCAGCTTCAATGGGCTATGGCAGCCAGTTTGTTGCTTTTGGTCATGGCTGTTATTGGCAAATCTTATTTAGATAAGCCAACCAAACAAATAGCCACACAAAACAGTCAAAATAAAGAAACAGTCGCAGATAATCTTTCTCAAACAGTACAACAAACCGATATTAATGGTGTGCCACCATATAATAAGGCGTATGATAAATCATTGACTACTATTACAAACAACACTAACAACGATATTGGAAATATAACAAAACCAGAACTTCAATCAAAAAAACCTAAAAATTCGATTAAAGCGGTTTCCAATTCAACACCAATCACATCGAACCATGAACGCTTGAACAACAACAATTTACTTCAAAACATTATACTTGATAATTCATCTTTAAACACGCCACGGCAATTTTATAATCCTACAATTTCTACGCCCGAAAGCCAAAAGAATTTAGTAATCGTTATAGACCTCCTTCAAGTTAAAAATAGGGG
>JAYVKQ010000946.1:0-4495 GCA_043768285.1 Saprospiraceae bacterium
CTGATCGAGTACCCTGAATGCAGCAGTAGCTTGCGCTATTTTCTGTGTGTCGTGTACTACCAAATACACTTCTGTTTGCGGGTTGCCTAAAGTATCCTCTTTAGTTACAAAATGCCACTGAGGAATATTTACAGTTGAAAAGTTAGAAGCGGAAGCGATTTGCTGGGTCTCGCTACTTGGTGTATTATTATTATTATTGTTGCAAAAAGAGAAAAGTAATAGTAAAAAAACAAACAAAGTTATTGTACATATCTTCATATTATTAGAGTATCGTTGTGAATTAATATAAAATTTTATTATAAAATCTTGATTAAGTAGTTCTACTTTGGCACTTTAAGAAACCTAAGATAAGTTTTTCATGCTTGGCAAGACGGGGGGCTGTTATGATTTTCTTTTTTAAAAAATTGAAAATTTTTTAAAAAAAGAAAATCAAAAACCTTCTTGTATTTTTAAAATTTTTAGAGTGCCAAAGTAGAATTAGGTAGCTATAAATAAGCGACAATTTTATTTTCCATAATATACTGATAATGAATACATTACAAGTCGTACATCGCACGTCCATTATCGTACATCTACTTACCCCCTCAGTATTTTTGTACCAAAACTTACCAACTACCCGTTGTATAAGCAATTATTTACGTGCAAAACGTCTTAAACCTAAGGGGTCTTCTTGTCTTAGAGCTTCCATAGCACGTACTATCATAAGGTCATTTTCATTCAAAATACCATAATAACCTTCATCGCCATAGAGCAAACGGGCTAAACGGGCTTTCAAATACTGACGTGTTAAGTTTTTGATATATGGCAATTGGGTAGGCTCTTTGCCAATACCCTGCCGTTCAGCATATTTGATAAAATCATTTAATGCGTAGTCGCTTACGCGGAAATTGCGCTGGTAATCTTGCCAATTTGAAAACTTTAAATCTTTGCGATAAATAGAATAATAGCGATACGCATATTCAGCAATCCACGGGCTTAATTGATTGAAATATTCATTTTTAAATGCAGGGTCAATCGGTACAAATATATCTGGTTTGATACCACCACCACCATAAACAATGCGTCCACTCGCTGTCTTAAATTGTGCTGTATCATGCTGTTGCGATTCCAAATCAGGGTAAGTCAATTCGCCTAAATCGAAGCGGCGGCTTTCTTCTTCGGCGTATTGTTTGCGCGTTTTCCCTTTATATTGCTTCTGAATACTGCGCCCAGAAGGGGTAAAATAGCGTGCTACAGTCAAACGTAATTCCGACCCGTCTTTTAATATATAAGGCTCTTGTACCAAACCTTTGCCAAATGAGCGTCTGCCTACAATCACCCCTCTATCCCAATCTTGAACGGCACCTGCTACGATTTCGCTGGCAGAAGCCGAGCCTTCATCAATCAAAACGGCAATTTTATCAATATCGTAGCGAAAACGCCCGTTGGTTTTGTACTCATTGCGGTGTACGGTGCGTCCGCGTGTATAAACCAAGAGTTTATCTTTATCTTTGAAAATTTGAGACAGCATATCTACTGCTTTATCCATGTAGCCGCCTGCATTTTGGCGCAAATCAATCACCAGGTTTTTGACATTTTTTTTCTCATATAATTTTTCTAACGCTTGTAGAAACTCTCTGGTTGTATTATTACTAAATCGGCTGATTTTGATAAAACCTGTTTGGTCATCAATTGTAGTCGCAATTTCGACGGAATGAACGGGCAATCTATCGCGTGTAATAGAAAAATTGCGCAATCTGTCTTCCTCACCACGTTTGATGGAGAGCTTAATGGTTGTGCCTTTTTTACCGCGCAATTTATTGTTGAGCCAACGCATATCTTTTCCTAAAGCACTTGAATCGCCGATAGTCATAATTTTATCGTTAGGCAACAAACCCGCATTGGCGGCGGGGCTATTACTGAGGGGGGCTATAATATTAAAGGTGTCTTCCATCATTACCGATTCGATACCAACACCCTCGTATTCGCCATCAAGGTCTTCGTTTACTTCGCTGAGCGATTCGGCAGGGATATAATTAGAATGTGGGTCAAGTTCTTCTAAAAGATTGTTGATAGATTTATCTAACAAAATTTTATCATTAATATTATCTACATATTTAGCATTGACATAGCGCAAAATTTCTTCAATACGCCCTTGCCCCATGTTATCGTCTTTCTGTTGTTTTTCAATTTTTTCTTTTGGCAAGATATTCACTAAGGGTTCATTTTTTAACTTCATACCTGCCACTATACCTACCACAGTAGCACCTGCCAGCATGAGTGGAAGCCATATCTCTTTTTTGGATAAGTTTTTTTCGGGTATAGGTGATGATTTATCTAATATCATAGTTTCTTTATATGTGTAAAGTCATTGGTTCATAAAACCGTGCGTGTATGTAATCAAAGAATTTGTTGCTCAATTGTATTAGGTATGATATAGATTTTGCGACCATGTGTTTTATTGGGACAAAACTAAAAAAATATTGTTAAAAGGTATGCAACAAAATGCACGTTATTTTTTTTGACTCCAAATTAAAACATTTTTGTGAAAATAAAGTTAACCTTTTTTTTGAAATAGTCAATTTGTTAAGAAAAAAGGTGCTTCCTTTTGATTAATCTTTCCATCTGATTTTATTCAAATGATTAAACAAATGTCTTAAAATTTGATATTCATTGCAAAAATTGCATTTTTATTTTAAATAAACCCTTCAATAGTTCGATTATATCAATAAATTTTATCAAATTTGTAACTCACTAAATATCTCTACAATTTAAAATTCAATACTTTATAATTATGAGCAAATTTAACGACTTAGATGTAGTTGATAAACAAATATTGTCAATTCTGATGAAAGATGCCAGTACACCTTATACAGATATTGCCAAAAATATTCATGTTTCGGGCGGTACTGTTCATGTTCGGATGCGTAAATTAGAACAATTAGGTATCGTTACTGGTTCAAACCTCGCCATTGATTATTCAAAATTAGGCTACGATATAAGTGCCTTTCTTGGTATTTACTTAGACAAAAGCTCTCTTTACGACCTTGTAGCCGAGCAACTTAAAGGGATTCCGGAGGTCGTTGAGGCGCATTACACTACTGGGTTGTATAGCATTTTTGCAAAAGTTATTTGCCGCGATACTGCCCATTTGAAAAACGTTTTACATGACAAAATTCAGAAAATTTCGGGAATTCAGCGTACCGAAACCTTTATAACTCTTCAAGAAAGTATCAACCGCCCAATAGATATAGGCACTGAGGAAAACGCATAATATTGTTAAGATGCCCCTCGGATAAGTACAATGAAATTATTCCGTAGAGACGTTGCAGTGCAACGTCTTGCTAATGTTTTAATTGATGCTTTCTAAGACGTTGCAGTGCAACGTCTTGCTAATGTTTTAATTGATGCTTTCTAAGACGTTGCAGTGCAACGTCTCTACGGAATAATTTTTTGAATTTTGGACTCAGTATTAGAGTATAGATGATTAAAAAATAAGTAACAATTGCGCATACAATTGTCGAGCAATTATTTATGTATGCACAAGTTATGATATATTTATCAAATGAGTCTATAACTAATTATGGGTATTTTAACAAAAATAATAGATATAAATTTGAATATCCAAATCAACAACAATATCTTTGTTGAGCATATCACATTCAACTCTCCCAATTCCGATTTCCCTCTATTTATTCGACAATATTAGGCAACTAATTATAAACTCATTTACCCCCTTTTACCCCCTTTTTTTATTGCTTTTGGCGGGTTAAAAACATCCATGGTAAGAAAACTATTTTACGAACATACTTATAATTTTGTATAAAAGGTGCGGAAAAGTTATAACTTTGCCGCGCCTTTTTGCATTATATACAGATATTTCAAATTTTAGATTTCAGATTTCAACCTCTTTGAGGTTATCCCCTCAGTATTTACTGCTTTTTTTTTATAGAATTTCAAATCTGAAATAATTTAAAACTCACGACAAAATATTTATGGAACATTTACATTGCGTTATTATTGGTTCTGGTCCTGCGGGTTATACAGCCGCTATTTATGCAGCACGCGCAGGTATGAAACCTGTACTTTATACTGGACGCGAACCAGGTGGTCAATTGATGATTACCACAGATGTTGATAATTTTCCAGGCTACCCTGACGGCGTTCATGGTCCCACGATGATGGAGGATTTGAAAAAGCAAGCTGAACGCTTCGGTACAGATATTCGGTACGAATTGATTGACAAAGTGGACTTTTCGGGCGGCAAAAAAAACAAACCACACCATCTTTATACTGAGGGGGGTACTAAATTGGCTGCCGACGCAGTTATCGTTGCCACAGGCGCAAGTGCTAAATGGTTGGGCTTAGAAAGCGAGCAACGTTTGATGAATAAAGGTGTGTCTGCGTGTGCCGTCTGCGATGGTTTCTTTTTCCGCAATCAAGAAGTCGCTATTGTTGGCGGTGGTGATACAGCGGCGGAAGAAAGCACGTATTTAGCAAAATTATGTAAAAAAGT
>JAYVKQ010000947.1:0-2113 GCA_043768285.1 Saprospiraceae bacterium
GATACATTTTGAACAGCTTAAATTTTAGCGTTACCCAATCCATTTTAATCCGAAATAATCTTAATTCTCTTTAAAACTAAAATATCTTGGAAATACATCACAAACGCGCCAAAATATTCGGAAAAGTGCGGTTAATGCCCGATGATACGCGCTATCATAGCATTTTTTGGCTGTTGCTATTCGCATTGCACTATATCAATTTTGCTTTTACGGATAAAACACCTGACCATTGGGGGGCATTTGCAACGGCGATTTTGACCATCGTTTCTACGATTTGGGCGGCTTATATACATGCTTATTTACTACTGCCACGCACATTAGGCAACCCGCGTTTATTGTTGTGGCAAGCCTTAGCGTTGTATATTCCTTTGACTTTTCTGTTGATATGCCTAAGTGATTTTGTTTTTTCATTTATTGGTACACTCACTTTTGTAGCGCAGACAAAAAACATGAGTTGGGAGCGCAATTTGCCCGAAACGGTCTTCAATATGTATCTCCTCACAGGGTTGGTCTATATGCGCCAATGGTTTTATAGTAGTGAAGAATTGCGCTTGCAAAATGAGCTGTTACACAAGGATTATGAACTTTTGAATACACAAAAAGAATTGTTAGAGCAGCAAAATCAAGTAAGTGTGTATAAAATGCAGACTTTGAACTGGCAGATAAAACCCCATTTTCTATTCAATGCGTTGAACAATATTTACATCAAATCGGTGCGTAATGCGGGGAGTGTGGGTGATGCCATTTTGCAATTCAGCGACACCATGCGGTATATTGTGTATGATTGCCTTTCGGAGCGCGTACCCCTCAGTAGTGACGTGGATTTTATATGCAATTATCTTGATTTAAGCCTTCAAGGGCTGCCGCCTGAAGTCTATAAATTAGATATTGATATTGCCGAAATACCAGAAACTGCGCGGATAATGCCTTTGATTTTGATTACTTTTGTCGAAAATGCTGTAAAATACGGTATTCAAAAAACGGATAAAAACAAGTGGATTGATATGAAACTGCGGCTTGAAAAAAACGTCTTGTATTTTACTATTCGCAACAGCCAAGCAACGGGCGTGACGGGTCGAGATGTACAATCAAGCGGTAAAGGTATTGCGAATACCCGCGAACGATTGAAAATTGGCTACTCGAACCACCATCAATTGCGCTTAAATAGTGTGGGTGATATGTTTGAAGTTGAATTAATTATTGAGTTATAAATAGGTTGTATTGCTGTATTCTTAAATTGTTGTATTGTCTTTCTAACAATTTAACAATACAACAATTTAACAATACAAAGAAAAATGAAAATACACCGTTGTCTTATTGTTGAAGACGAATATCCCGCAGTGGATTTATTGAAAATGTATATCGAACAGATGCCCGATATATTGACCTTCACGCACACTTGCGACAATGCGAATGATGCCCTGCGCCTATTGCAACAAGGGGATATTGACCTGATTTTTTTAGATGTGGAAATTTCGGGGCGTATGAATGGTTTGGATTTTCTACAATTTACTGAAAATGACCCCAATCGCCCGCCTGTTATCGTGACAACGGGTAAAAAAGAATATCTGCCCGAAAGTTTTCAATACCACGTAAAAGGCAATTTATTCAAGCCATTTTCCTTTGATACATTTAAGAAAAAAGTGATGGAAGTAATAGGGCAGGGGCAAGTCGTGAAAGAGATTGTGATGGAGGATAGGAAGCATTTTATATTCATCAAAACGACCATCAAAGGACAGTCTGTTTCGCAAAAATTAGCGTTTAATCAATTGAAATACGTAGAAGCACGCGATAAACAGGCACATTATCATCTTGAAGATGGCACTTGTCTTTCAGTTTGGGACTCGCTGGATAGTATCACCAAAAGCCTATTACCCAAAGGCACAAGCTGCCGCGCGCACGATAAATGGTTGATTGGTGATAAGAATTTTGTCAAAAAAGTCTTTTGGTCAGATGACTATGTCTTGATGACAGATGGTTTGAAATTACCAATAGGGCAGACGTATAAAAAGGGATTGAAGGAGTATTTGGAAGGGGTGGGTTAAATGGCACCCTTCTAAAAAAGTTTCGGAAACGTAAAAATTGAGAATAATTAGATTGATATTGATTTTTT
>JAYVKQ010000948.1:0-3987 GCA_043768285.1 Saprospiraceae bacterium
AGACCCAGAAAAACACTCGATTTTTATTCGCCTTTTGAGACTTTATTACTAAAAAACGATTTATTAACCTGTTGCACTTGAATATTGAATTCGCCTTAGTAAGTAGGTAGATGTAAATAATCGATAATTTCATTTTTCATAATATGCTGATAATGAATACTTTACAAGTCGTACCTCGTACATCTATTATCGTACATCTACTTATAGTATGTTCAATAGGTGTTTTTCTAATAATTAGCCGAATAGGAGTACGAATAAGAATAGGAGTAGCTATAATATACTCGACGAATACGTTTTTCATTGCAATTGCACCCACCCTTAGTGCTTTGCTGTTCTTCTTCATTTAAAGAGGTAACAAGTTTTGGGTTTTTTAATAATTCCTCTAATTTTTTAGCGGGTTTGTTGTGAGTAGTAAAGTTCATAGTTAGTAAGTTTTTAATAAAATAAATAATTGGAGATGCAATAGGTTTCTACTAAAGAGAATCAAAGATATAGGGTTTTTTTGAGTTCTACAATACCAATTTGATGTTAGAAAATACCCCCTCAGTATTTTGTATATTTCAATTATACAACATTAAATTTTTTCAAAAAATCATCTTTATACGCATTTGAAAACGGAATATGTTTGCCATTTACAATCACTTCCATTTCGTCAAATTCTTCTACGAACAGGGTATTTATGGCGTAAGAACGATGAATGCGCACTAACGATGTATATTGTAGTCTTTTGACAACCTCTGTCAATGCCATACGCACAATGAATTTTTGATTTTTCATAACCAAATACGAATGGTTGCGGTCTGCTTCGACATAAACCAAATCCTCAAGGCGCAACTTGACAAAACGGTAGTTTTGCTTGATGAAAAAGGCATCGTCTTTTTTCAAAATCACATCCGCACTCAGCTTTACTTCGTGCGCGAATAGGCTTTCCTTATCCGTTGGTTGGTCGGTGGCGTGTTTATGAAAATTGCTGATAGCCAACTCTAAACTAATATGTAAATGCCTTTCGTTGAAGGGTTTGAGTAAATAAGCGGCAGGTTCGGTCATTTTTGCCCGTTCTACCGTTTTGGTATCTGCCTGTGCTGTCAAGTATATGATGGGCGTTTTGCGGATAGAATTGAACTTGTGGGCAAGGTCAATTCCGTCCATCAGTCCATTCAATTGAACATCTACGAGTACAATGTCGGGGTGCTCGTTGTTGAATACGTCCAATGCCACGTTTGCGTCTTGGGCGATACCAACTACATGATATTCCCAATCCATCAAAAGCCCTTGAATATCATTTGCAATCAAAGTCTCGTCTTCTACTATCAAAATTTTTAACTGATGCATATATGTTTACCTGTGCTTAAGTTGATTTTGCTTATTCAATTCTTTATTAAACATTTCATTGTACGATGCAATTTAAGTAAAAGCTGCTTAAAATATAATTTTTTATATCCGAAAGCATTGTTTTTTGTATCCTAAAATTTCTATTTTAACTTGAGCCTTACCCCCTCAGTATTTTTTTAATAGAAAAGAACCTTATCAATTTCTTGCGCACACTTAGTTTTATTTTGGCACTTTAAAAATAAGAAAATTAAAAACACTCCGCTCGTTCTGCAAAGTGTGAAAATACATCGTATTTTTTTTAGAGTGCCAAAGTAGAACTACTTAGATACAAAAAATAGAGCAAGTTCCTGTTTATTTGCTTGGAGGATTTTTTTTTGTAATGACCTTAATTTGCCTTACCTAAATCATAAAAGCATTGTCAAATACAAATTACGCTTGAATAATCCTCAAAAAAAACGAAAATAGGATACAAAGCCAAGCGCGCTGTTGCAGAAGGGTTTACGTTTGCATCGTTATGTAAGTTTATTACAATTCTATTTTATTAACTTTTTAAATCTAAATTTACTATGTTGAAGCAAACTCTTCGCGCAAGCCTCATGAATGAAGGCACAATCCTTACCAACGAACAAATGGGTTTCGTAATTGGAGGTGGTAAGAAAAATAAGAAAAGTAGCAAAAAAAACAAAAAAAGCGGCAGCGGTAGCGGCGGTGGTCGTGGTGGTAGCGGCAGCGGCGGTGGTCACGGTCACAGATCTCACAGAGGTCGTCACACAAGATATTGTGGTTGGTAACCCATATCTCTAACAGTAGGTTGCTTTTATCTATAAATATTAGAAAATTAATTTTGATTTTCTAATTAGATAAGGGCAACCTATTTGTATTACAGTAATTATGTATTCTACGATTAAATAACATCACTATTGAGAATCCTATGAAATCAACGCCAACTTTACAAAAAATATCACCACGTTCTCTAAATTTAAGTGATATTCAATATACTTTTCTCCAAACTGCGAATGACCTAACTGAGCAGTATTGGAAAAATTTTAGTGATACCTGCGAGAATCGTGCGTATCATTTTATACACCCAGAGCAATTAGAAAATATTTACTATACGCTCATATCGCACAAAATTATTCACTTAGTTGCCCGACCCGTTGTTTTAGAACTTAATATAGCGCGTCAATTAGAAGAATTACAAGGTGATACACCATACAATCGCTTCCATTATTTCTTGAATCACTTGGATAAAAACGAATTTCGACAACTGTATCCAGCTTTGTCACGCTTATTGCACACAACATTGCACAATTTTAATGCTTATTTATTAGAAATTTTTGACAATTATACTTCAGATTGGAAAACTCTTTTTCCGAGTGAAGCACAGCCGCCTTGCATTACAAATATCAGTGCTGACCTACTTGATGTGTATCCTGATGGTAGATGTGTTGCTATTCTAAGTTTTGACAATGCCTTAAAATGGGTATATAAGCCTCGCGATTGTGCTGTTGATGTTGCTTTCCAATCTTTATTGTCTTGGTTTAATACTAAAAATCAAGCACATCCATTCAAATTACTTAATATCATTAGCCGAGAAACTTATTCTTGGAATGAATTTGCCAAGCAGTCTGAAACGTTTTCTAAAGAACAAATAAAAATTGCTTATCAAAAAATAGGGTCTGTATTGTGCTTGTTCTACTTGTTTGATGCTATAGACATGCACCGCGAAAATTGTATATTATCAGATGATAATATTTGTTTGATAGACCTCGAAACCCTTTTACAACCCCGTGTACAAAAAAAAATGTATCGTACTTTACGGCATACTCATTTTTTGCCATCAATCCAAAAAGAGGTCTTACCTGACCAAGATGACCTACACTATGCTCAAGAAAATGTCAAAGAATGGGATAATAAGGTTTGGACATCAGAAAAATCTTTTTGTTGGAAAAATGAAGGGCAAGACACGATGCAAATATTGAGACGCAGAATACTGGTCGGAAAATCTGATAGTCGGCTAATCGTGGACGGGCAACCGCTCAATCCCTTAGATTATCTACAATATATGTCTAAAGGTTTCAGAAAAACGTATCGTTTTATTGAAGCCAATAAAACTGAATTTTTAGAAAAAGTAAATACACTTTTCAATGGGCTGAAAATTAGGGTTATTGTTAGGGCGACTAAAAAATATGACGCGCTGATAGACGAAATGACGCACCCTGCTATACTGGAAAGTGAAGCAAAATTGGAGGATTTTTTAGCCGCACTCAATGTTGAAACCGATAATTCGGACGACGAAAACTTAATAATTGATGCCGAAAAAAAACATTTAAGCCATATGACAAACCCTTCGTTTTTTACCTTGACCAATCAAAAAGGGCTTTATACTGAGGGGGGGCAATTGATACCTGATTATTTCGAGACCGATGCACTCACCGTTGTGCAGTTAAACATTGCCGAAATGAATAACCAAGATTTGGGAAAACAAATTCGGATATTACAACGCTCTTTTAAATGCCTTAAGCCGATACTTACATAAATGTTTGATTATAAGTTCGCTTATGATGAAGCCGAAAAGCATTAATTAAATTATACGCTTTCGGCTTTTTTTGTCTAAAAAGCTGCGTCGAATTTATTCGACACAGTCCGCGAGTG
>JAYVKQ010000949.1:0-15792 GCA_043768285.1 Saprospiraceae bacterium
AAAAAAAAATCAAAACTCAATCAAATTTTATCAAAAACTTACCCTAAATCTGTACATGACTCAACGAATAAGTGCTAAAGAAAGTGTAAAATACTGAGGGGGTATCACAACAAGGCTTTATTTCAAGTTATGCAAATATTATTCACTCACTATATAACAACAAACAATGTATGGAAAAAAACACATCACCACCTTTGTAATCAAAAAAGCAGACGTGTGTCACCACGCCTGCCCACTATCACAATTTTAAGGTTTTCAAGCCTAATCGGAACTGCGGAACATGTCACTGTACCATAGAATAGGCTTTTATTTTCTAAAATTTAGACTTACAAAATTATGAAAAAAATTAAGATTTTACAATCTGTAAACTGGCAAAAAGTCATGCGTATCAGTTTAATTCAATTTATTGCCTTGTTTTTGATAGTGAATTTCAGTTATGCACATACCGCCAATGCCCAAACCATATTAGACAAAGAAGTGACGGTAAAAATGGACAATGTGTCGCTGAAAGAAGCTATTAAAAATATACAAGGGCAAACACAAGTGAAATTTGTATATAGCAGCCGCATCAAGTTAAGAGACAAAGTGAGCTTAAACGCTGAAAAGGTGAAGCTGTCTTCTGTTTTAGATAAGTTATTGACCCCGTCCAAAATAGGTTATCGGGTCATCAATGAACAAATCGTTTTGATGGCTGAAAAAGGGCAAACAGGACAGGTAAAAGATGTGGAAGAAACGCCTCAAAATTTGGCGAATGAGACAGAACAAGCCCCTGTTTTCACCGTCACAGGCATTGTTGCCGATGAAAAAGGCGAAAAACTGCCGGGTGTTAGTATCGCTGTAAAAGGGACAACTATAGGAACTATTACTGATATAAATGGAGCGTATTCATTATCAATACCCGATGATAAGGCTGTTTTGGTATTTAGTTTTGTTGGCTTTGTAGCGCAAGAGGTGAATGTGGGCGATAAAACCAATTTAGATATAGTATTGCAAACAGATACTAAAGCACTTGATGAAGTGGTGGTGGTTGCTTACAACACGACTAAAAAAGCCAATCTAACGGGTGCTGTATCTTCGGTAAAAATGAGTGAGATTGATGGTTTGCCCATATCAAATGCCGCTACCGCTTTGCAGGGTAGAATGGCAGGTGTAACGGTGAGTTCTTTTACGGGTCAGCCGGGTAAAAACGACCCTGTCATCAGAATTAGAGGTATTGGTACATTTGGTAATAATGCTCCGCTTGTTATTATTGATGGTGTACCGAATGAAGTGGGCGCGTTGGGTGATTTATCGGTAGATGATATTGAAAATATTTCTGTTTTGAAAGATGCGGCTTCTGCTTCTATATATGGTGTGCGGGCTGCCAACGGTGTTATTTTGGTAACAACTAAACGCGGTGTTGCGGGTAAACCAAAAATACAATATCGGGCAACGTATTCAACTCAAAAGCCCCTTATCAAACCACGTTATATGGACGGCGTGGAGTGGGCTACTGCCTACAATGATTTTTTGGTCGAAACAGGTGCTGCACCTGAATTTACTGCTGCGATGATAGAAAAAATCAAAGACGGGTCAGACCCCGATAATTTTGCTAATGTAGATTGGTTTGATGCCGTCTATAAGCCTGCGCCTTTAAATATGCAATTTTTGTCCGCATCAGGTGGTAACGAGGCGACAAAATATTTGGTTTCGGCGGAATATACCGACCAAAAGGGTATAATGGACAATACAAACTCAAAAAGATTGCAACTGCGGGTCAATTTAGATACTAAAATTTCAGACCATTTCAGCTTCGGCGTAAATCTGCGTGGTCTTAAACAAGGCATCAATGAACCAATAGCGTCTGCCAATCAAAATGACGAAGGGGACAATGGCATCAACCGCATTATCAGTGGTTTCGTCAGACCAACTGTGCCTGTACGATATAGTTTTGGCGAATTTGCTTTATTCGATGGCACAACTTTGACTCAAATCAAAAACCCCCTCAAATTATTGAATGAACAAAAAAACAACACAGAAAATTACCGGTTAGACGGTAAAATTTTTGGTCAAGTTAAGTTTTTAAATGGATTTAGTTTTACATCAAGTCTTGCCTACATTAATGGTTCAACCTTGAATGCTACGTTTTCACCGTCTGTTTTTGGGTATCGCCCAGACGGTTCGCTTACTAATCCTACGGCGGGTATCAGTTCGGCGCGTAATAGTTCCTCGCTTTTTACCCGTTATGTCGTTGAAAATCTCTTACGCTATGAGCATATATTTAATAAAAAACATGACCTTAAAGTATTAGTTGGACAAACCGCACAGCGCGATGCAAGCAAAGGTTTTAGTGCTTCTATTCGTAATTTGCCCAGCAACGATGTTGTCGTGTTGGGTGCAAGTGCCGAACTGCCATCAGTTGGTGGTAGTGCCTCTGCCTTGACGCTTCAATCATTTTTGGGTAGAATTAATTACACATTCAATGATAGATACCTTTTTGAAGTGAATGCCCGTACGGACGGCACATCTCGACTACCTGCATCTCAGCAATATCCCCTATTCCCATCGGCATCGGCAGGGTGGATATTGTCAAATGAACCATTTTTTAAAAATATCAACAAATACGTGGATTTTGTAAAATTGCGCGCCAGTTATGGGCAATTAGGTAATCAAGAAATTGGCAATTATTCATTCACCCAAAATTATGCTTTAAATCAAAACTACAGTTTCAACAATGTTCTGACGCAAGGCGTTGCCATCAATTCTTTATCTAATGATAAAATTCAATGGGAAAAAACGACACAGGCTAATATCGGGATTGATATAGAATTGCCCAACCGTTTATTGCGCATTGAAGCCGATGTTTTTGATAAAAATACGTCCAATATTTTGGTTCAATTGCCTATTCCTAACACACTTGGCGGCTTGGGCGCACCCAATCAAAATGCGGGTTCTGTACAGAATAGAGGCGTTGAATTATTAGTCAGCCATAGCAACCGCATTGGGAAATTTGAATACGATATTGCGCTGAATGGTGCGATGATTGAAAACAAAATTACGAGTACCGCTGGCAGGGTCAACTGGATTAGTGGCAGTACAATCAATCAAGTAGGTAGCCCCATCAATGCTTTTTATGGCTATATGGCAGAAGGACTTTTTAGGACACAAGCCGACGTAGATGCCGCTGCCAAACAGTTTGGCGTGAAACCTCGGATTGGTGATATTAAATATAAAGATGTAAACGGCAACGGCGATGTCACCACAGATGATAGGGTCATTGTTGGCAATCCGTTTCCTAAAATGACTTATGGTGCTAATCTTGGAATGCGCTATGCAGGTTTTGATGTAACTGCCTTTTTTCAAGGCGTATCAGGCATACAACGCTACTACGACGACCCTGCACAGATGGCAAATAGGTCTCAAAAACTCGTCATTTGGAACGAGCGTTGGACGACTGCAAATCCAAACGGAAATTTGCCACGCTGGGGAAATCCCACCAACAACAATCCTTACTCTACTTTCAGATTGCAAGATGCTTCTTATTTGAGGCTTAAAAATTTTGAAGTTGGTTACAGCGTGCCAAAATCACTGTTGAAACGAGTAGGTATCGCTAACCTCCGTGTCTATTTCAATGGCATAAACTTATGGACATTAGCCGATAATAAAGATTACGATGTAGAAAAATCAGATAATGATGCGAGAAGCCTTGACTATATGAATACCAAGAGTGCCTCGTTCGGGCTTTCAACTACTTTTTAAGCAAAAATACTGAGGGGGTATTGAATTGCATTTTTTTTAAAACAATAAAGAAAATAAAAATGAAAAAGATAATAATATTTTTTATAACAGTATTGACTATAACCAGTTGTTCAAAAGATTTTTTGAATGAAACCAACCCAAATTCCTTAGCCAGTGATACGTTTTGGAAAACAGGGGGCGATGTTGATAAAGCATTTGCAGGGGTCTTTTCTCAATTGCAATCCAATGATTTTTACAATGGCAATTCAAGCGGTCAGAATGCTGGACCTTACCGATTGGATTTTATTTCCGACAATGGCTATTGCAATTATAATTTTATCAACGGCTCGGGAATTGCCAGAGGAGATCATTCGCCTACCGATGGGCTTGTCAATAGTTTTTGGACAGCTTGCTACAAAATGATACAACGGAGCAACGATTTTTTGGGAAATGTTGACCGTGTGAAAACCGTTTCAGAAGTCAATCGCACGACAATGAAATCGGAAGTTCGATTTTTAAGAGCATTGGCATATCATCATTTAGCCATGTGCTACCGTGATGCACCATTGATTACAAAAACGCAAACATTAGATGAAGCCAAAGTACCTAAAAACTCCTATAAGGAATTGAGTGATTTTGTGATTAGCGAATTGAGCGACATTACAAAAGGCACTGAATTGCCCACTACAGTTGTGAAAGGGCGCGTGTCGAAAGGCGCAGCATTGGCTTTGTTGGCGCGTTTTTATTTGTACAATAAAAACTTTACAGAAGCCGCAGTCACCGCCCAAAAGGTAATTGACCTCGCTCAATATAATTTAGCTACGCCTTATAATACGCTATTCACGATAGCGGGAGAGAGCAGCAAAGATGTCATTTTTGCGGTACAGTACGAAGGTCCCGGTCTTGCGGCGGGTGTTGGTGCCAGTTTCAATGGCTATTTTCCTGCTGCCCCGCAAGTGCATACGGTTGCCTTGCCAAACTTGGCAAACGCCTATTATTGTACCGATGGACTGCCTATAACAAGCTCCCCTTTGTATAGCGCAACGAATAAAACGCTCAACCGTGACCCTCGTTTCAATGCGACACTCGTGACAACAGGCTCGATGTTTAGAGGGGCTGCTATTTTGGCAACCAATCTTGCACCTACGACAATTAGGCTTAGAAAATGGGCTGATGAAGCGGCTTTAAATTCGACTAATGCCTTCGATAATGCACAAGATTTCTACGTGTTGCGTTATGCCGAAGTCTTATTAACTCGTGCTGAGGCTTTGTTAGAAAGCGGTGTTTATACAGAACAGCAAGTGAGAGATTTGGTCAATCAAGTCCGTACGAGAGCCACTATGCCAAAAGTGGAAACCGTAGAAGGTAAAGGTGGTATTACTTTGACAAAACAACAACTTATAGATATAGTCAGACAAGAAAGACGGGTTGAAACCGCCTTTGAAGGTCTGCGCTATTATGACCTCAAACGTTGGGGCATCTTGAAACAACGGTCAGTTGATGTTTATATGAGCGTTGATAAAGTACAAGCGTCCGCTATTCAAAACCGTATTTTCAACGAAGCCAGACACAATGTATGGCCCATACCACAGCGTGAAATTGATGCGAATAGTGCGCTATTGCAGCATCCAGAATGGCAATAAGTAAATGAATGATGGACAGCAATTCCGCATATGGAAAAACCCGTGCCACTGCTTTGAGTGGTGGCTCGGATATGACGCTTAATTTCTCAATTTTTTACTTGAAATAGTTCTTTAAGTAAGTTTTCATTTTGCAAACAGTAACCTACTTTTGGGTGATAACCTTCCAAAAATTGCAATTTTTGGAAGGTTATGCTTCGATTTTAACGAATTTTACTGAAAAATGTTCAAAATACTGAGGGGGGCGTGTCTCTAATTTTTTAACAATTTTAATCTAAACCTATGAAAAAAATTTTCATTTCAATAACAGCATTTTTACTCTGTAATATATCAAATGCCCAATTGACGGTTTATTCAAACCTCAATCAACAAGGCACTTCAGGTACTTGCGTAGTGCGAACCATTTACAAGGATATCAATTTGCCAAATGGTCTTGATAATAGCATTAAGTCCATCACTTTGAAGCAAGGCTTTATGGCGACTCTGGCAGATAAAGGCGATGGCACGGGCGAAGGTTTTTGTTATATGGCTACAGTGAGCGATTTGAATGTCAATCTTGCCGATATTTTGCGGGATAAAGTATCTTTTATTCGGGTACTGCCCATTACAAATATCAATAAAAAAGGTGTTGGTTGGGGAGATAATGTTGTCATTAACAGTCTGAAGGTCGGTTGGTTTTATGATTGGGGTATTGCCGATGTATCAACAACTACAATAGAGTTTGCCCCAATGCTGTGGGGAGCCTATGCTAATAGTATTGACAACAGCATAAATACAGTTACGGATAAAACAGGTCTGACGCATTTCTTAGCTTTCAACGAGCCTGATAATAAAGGTCAGTCAGGTAGCTCAGGGGGTGAGGGCGGGATGGCAAATAATGTTGGGTTAGCAATGCCTTTCTATAAAAAAATGTTGCGTTCAGGCTATCGAATGGGGTCACCCGCAACAAGAGAAGAGGGATACAGGACATGGTTGTCGGACTTTACGATTTTGGCAAAGCAAGATACCTCAAGAATTGATTTTGTTGCCATCCATTGGTATGATTGGGGCAATTGGAGTTCAAACCCCAATGTGAACCCCGATGTAAATGCCGTTTTTACGAGGTTTAAAAATTACATTAATGCCGTTTATAATCTATATGGCAAACCTATCTGGATTACAGAGTTTAATGCCAATCCAAATCGCCCCTCTGCGGTACAAGAAGCGTTTATGGCTTTGGCACTACCATGGTTGGAAACAGACCCAAGGGTGGAACGCTATGCCTATTTTTTCGAGAGCTCATACCCACCCGTTTCTAATGGTATGTTAACACCGATAGGACAAAAATACAGCAGTCAGGTGTCAACTCCTGCTAATCCACAGAATGTTTTTGACAAACGGGCTGGTGCTACAATCGTTTCTTCGGTTGCCGAAAATTATGACCCTTCTTTTTCAGTATATCCGAATATTACATCTCAAAATACAATTGAAGTAGTATTTAAAGAAGTTTCTGAAAATGCTCAAATAAAGATTTTTAATATCAATGGTCAATTGCTCAATGCGTATAATCTGCAAGCTGGTTCAAGCTCAAAAACCATTGATATTTCTAATTATACTGCGGGGGTCTATTTTTTAAATTTGCAAAATAAAGATGCTGTTCAAAGTAGGAAATTCATTAAGCAATAGACTTGTTTATAATTAAAATTTAGCTTATTTGTTCATTGTATCTGCCGTAAAGTAGTAATAAAAAGCCATATACAGATAATAGACATGGCTTTTTTGTTACCATGAATAATGAGTTTAACACGTATATCCCCCGCAGAAAATGCGGCGGGGTGTTTTTTGCCTAAAATATTGATTGTCAAATGTTTAAAAGAATGATTTTTTCTTTTTGGGGCTTGGTTTATTGTGTATTGGCAACCCATGCACAAGCCCCAAAACCCAATATCATCTATATCCTCGCTGACGATTTGGGCTATGGCGATGTGGGTTCTTATGGTCAAAAAATCATCAGAACGCCTCATCTTGATGCACTTGCAGCCAATGGCATACGCTTTACACAGCACTATGCGGGTGCGCCTGTATGTGCGCCAAGTCGGGCTATTTTGATGACAGGGCGCAATGCAGGGCATTGTTGGGTGCGGGGCAATTACGAGGTGGGTAAACATGGTTTCGGTGCAGGTTTGGAATTGAGAGATGAAGATGTAACCATTGGTGAAATGTTGAAAAAAAGGGGTTACACAACGGCGGTCATTGGCAAATGGGGTATGGGCGTGGAAGGCATAACGGGCGAACCCAATAAACAAGGTTTTGATTATAGTTTTGGGTTTTTAAATCAAGGTACCTGATGATACTATTTTTCAAAGTTATAAAGGCAAATTTGAAGAAAAACCTTATGTTTTTAATAAACAAGGCGGTAACAACAAACAAGATAATTTTGGGGCATACAACGTGCAAGCCTATCCTATGGCGGCTTATGCTGCCAGTATTACGCATTTGGATATGTGTGTTGGCAAACTGATTAAATATTTGAAAGACAATGGCTTGTATGACAATACGCTTATCGTATTTAGTAGCGACAATGGACCTGCAAAAGAGGGTGGCGCAGACCCCAATTACTTCAACAGTTCGGGCGTATTGAAAGGGCGCAAACGTGACCTCTACGAAGGGGGGATTCGCGTGCCGATGATTGTTGGCGGTTGGTCAAAAGTATCAAAAGGGATAACAAGCCCACATATATCTTCTTTTCAAGATATAATGACAACGTTGGCCGATGTGAGTGGGAAAAAACTCGAAAAAGCTCAAAATACTGAGGGGGTCTCTTTTTATCCCACTTTGATTGGCAAAACAAAAAAACAAAAAAAGCATGATTATTTATATTGGGAGTTTCACGAAAATAAAACCTCCGACCAAGCCATGCTATGGGGCAATTAGAAAGGCATTAGGCACGACCCAAATAGCACATTAGAACTCTACGACCTCAGCAAAGACCTATCGGAAACTACCAATATGGCTGACAAAAACTCTGAAATCGTCAAAACTATTGAAAATTTATTAAAAAACGCCAGAGAACCGCATGAGATTTGGCAACTTAAAACGGATAAAAAATGATTTTCAATGAAAAAATACGTCGAACCTCTTTGCTCGTTTTTATATCGTTTTTAAGCTCTTTCAGCTTACTAATCGGACAAACATTTGCCCCGTTTAGCTACAAAAAAAACGATATTCGGGTAACAACCCAAAACGACATTCTTACTGTTAAAAACAAGCAAATTGAACGTAAATGGCAATTGACCGAATATGGTTTAGCAACAATAAGTGTCAGAAATCTGGCTATGGGGAAAGTATGGGAAAATAAGCAAAATAAAACTATTTGCGATTGGAGTTATAATGGATTAATTGACGGAATGCAAAAAGCCAAATTAATTTCTATAATAGCCAATGAAAGCACCGATGAGGGTTTTACAGACACGCATACCGAAATTGCTTTAGAATTTGAATATCCTGAAAGTAAGGTGTTTTTGAAATATTCAATTTGGATATATCCAAATGAACAAGGCATTCGTACCCAGTCATTTATTAAAGGGAATATAAGTAAAATTCAAGATTTTAACAAAAGCAAAACAACTTCTACCGAACCTTACATCCTTCTGAAAACAGGTACGAATATCCTATCTTACGCTGCTTCCGAAGCTGCCCCGCTTTGGCAAGCTTCTTTCGCTCAACATCCAAAAAGTATTGAATACCAGATTTCTAATTTAGATAAATCAAAAAAATATAAAGTTGGCATTTCGTGGTGGGATTTTGATGGTGAAAACCGCCAACAACAAGTACGTTTAACATCGGTAGATGGCGAATCGGATATTAAAGTGATTGAACCACAAATGCTTCCAAATTTTAAATTAGATAAAAAAGTAGTCCAAGAATTGATTGCTGATGTACCGACTTCACTACTTACTGATGGCTCTTTTCGTTTGTTTGTGGATAATGTGAGTAAGGCAAAAGACGCTTGTATTTCCGAAATCTGGCTATACGAAGAAGGCGACAAATTGGGTATTGATTTCACGGGCGAAGAAGTTAGAATTAAGCAATTAAAAGCGCAACAACCAGAAAAATACGCGTTGGCAGCCTATTTTGATTGTGGTGAAAAAAATCCAGATGAGGTTTATGTTGTTCGAGGACATGTAGATTACTTGCCACTCGATGCTACAGGCTCAAAACGCATTTATGCGGGCTATTTTAATGATACACAGCATAGAAATAGTCCTTTAACACCCATACTAAAAGAAGAAATCCGCGAAAAAGATATAAAAAACGAAGAGCAAAATTGGTGGGCAAGTATCATTGCTTTGGAACAAGGGATGGATGGTGTGATGATGGTAAAAGAATCGCACAAATGCGTGAATCAGTATGGGGTGGAAACGGGCAGTTTTATTGTAAAAACGGATGGCATTTATAACACAGGCACATCCCTTGCACCAGAAGAAATTGTACCCGACAAATACAAATGGTTCTGGGGAAGTTGGATTATTCCTTACAAAGTGAGCAACGATAATCGTGAATTAGCATTGAAACGTTTCGACCGTAAACGCTTTCCTGTAAACGTCAAACGCGATATGTACTCGCTGGTTTGTACATGGGGTCATAGCCGAAATGTACGCGATGGTCGAAATTATGCGACTGAATCTGAAGTGTTAACAGAAATGGATTTTGTAAAAGAAATTAATGTTGATATGCTGTTGATTGACGATGGATGGCAAATAAGTAAGCAAGCCAAAAATGCAACGCCCGATGAAGGGCAGGGTTGGAAACCCGCACAGTCTCACTATCTTAATGGTTGGATTAATGTATCTACTAAAGCGGGGAAATTGGGTTTGAAATTGGGTTTGTGGGGTGTGGCACAACAAATGCCAACGCAGGACATGATTTGGAATTGGAATTATCTAAAAATGAATCAAATGAAACTCGATTTTGCGAGTTTTGGCACACACGATAAATTGTCGAATATGATGGATTCGGTTCGACTATTTATTAAAACCACCAACCATAAAAGCTCTATTAGTTGGGATTTGACCGAGAACGCCGCACGTTATGGGTATTATTGGGCGCGTGAATATGGTAATTTACACTTCATGAATCGCAAACCCTTTTTACCACTCAACGTACTTTATGTTCCACATTTGGCTTTACGCGATTTTTGGTTATTATCACGTTACAGTAACTTGAATAAATATCAATTAACCATACAGCACGCAAAAGCTTCTGACAAAAAATCAGATGCCCACCAACATCCCGAAACATATTGCGTCGCAACTGGATTAATGGGCGTTCCAGAGTTCATGGCAATGCCCCGATTTTATCAACCCGAAGACAGGAAGAGAGTGGGGGATTTGATGAAAATTTATAAAACGGTGCAAGAAGATATTTTTACAGGCTATATTTTTCCAATCGGAAACGAGCCTGATAATAAAAGTTGGAGTGGCTTTCAGTCGGTTAATCAAAACGCTTCCACATTTGGTTATCTGACCATTTTCAGAGAGCTGAAAAACACGGATTCTGATACTAAATTGAAACTGCGTTTTCTTAAATCAGGACAAAAAATTGAACTCGCAAATTTATTGACAAAGGAAAAAGTATTGAAAACAGTGGATAAAAATTTAGAATTGTGGTTCCATATTGAAAAACCTGCCGATTTTTTGTTTTTAAGTTGGAAAGTAAAGTAAAATTCAGCAACTATTTTTCAGAGAGATTGAAAATACTGAGGGGGGTAAAAAAATCAATGGTGGCAGTTTGGCGAATACAATTTTCCCTTCTCAATATTTGATAGACTATGTAACAAGTAAAAAATAACATGGTTATAATTTCAACGGGTTTCAACCCGTTGTGCTTGATTTTCAATGAGTTAAAACTTATTGGATTGAACATACTGCACCAACTTATTTTTTACTCGTTACTATGTACGAATTTATGCAGCGAAATAAAAGAAAAGCGACCCTCTCAATGCCTGTGGTTTCCTCAAAATATCTTTTGTAACAATAACGAAAAATTATGATAAAAGAACATCAAACAACAAGCAGAACATTCAAAAATATCTCCATTACAGCAGATTTAGTGGTGGTAGGTGGCGGTCTATCGGGCGTGTGTGGTGCAATTACGGCGGCACGTCAAGGCATTAAAGTCGTTTTAGTACAAGACCGTCCTGTGTTGGGCGGCAATGCGTCAAGCGAGGTGCGGTTATGGGTTTTGGGTGCAACCTCGCACATGGGCAACAACAACCGTTGGGCAAGAGAAGGCGGCGTAATTGATGAATTATTGGTTGAAAATCTCTACCGCAATCCCGAAGGCAATCCGCTTATTTTTGACAGTATTATCTTAGAAAAAGTCGTTTCTGAACCCAATATCACGCTTTTATTGAACACAGCGGTTTATGAAGTTAAAAAATCAGGAGCCAATACCATAAAATCCGTGACCGCTTTTTGTTCCCAAAATCAAACGGTTTACCAACTTACTGCACCTTTGTTTTGCGATGCCTCGGGCGATGGCGTAGTAGGTTTTTTGTCTGGTGCAGCCTTCCGAATGGGTGCAGAAAGCCAAGAAGAATTTGGTGAAAAATTCGCCCCCTCACTCGAATATGGTCAATTATTGGGTCATTCCTTGTATTTTTATTCAAAAGATGTGGGGAAACCTGTGCGCTATGTTGCCCCCAATTTTGCCCACGATGTTACCCAAAAAATACCTAAATTTAAGTCATTCAACGCCAAAGACTTTGGTTGCCGCTTGTGGTGGGTTGAGTATGGTGGCAGATTAGACACCGTGCACGATACCGAACAAATTAAGTGGGAATTGTGGAAAGTCATCTACGGTGTTTGGGATTATATCAAAAATTCGGGCAATTTCCCCGAAGCTGAAAACCTTACCCTCGAATGGGTCGGCACAATCCCTGGCAAGCGAGAAAGCCGCCGTTTTGAAGGCGATTATATGCTCATTCAGCAAGATATTGTCGAGCAACGCCCGAAACCCGATGTGGTCGCTTTTGGGGGTTGGTCAATAGATTTACACCCTGCCGATGGCGTTTTCAGTGAAAAACCGGGCTGCAATCAATGGCACAGTAAGGGCATTTATAACATTCCGTATCGGTGTTTGTATTCTAAAAACATTAAAAACTTGTTTTTGGCTGGGCGTATTATCAGTGCTTCCCATGTCGCTTTCGGTTCTTCGAGAGTGATGGCAACGGCGGCACATATTGGACAAGCGGCGGGTATGGCGGCTGTTTTAGCAACAAAAGAAAAGCTCACACCCCGCCAAATTTATACCAAAGGTTTAGTACCCGTTTTACAAGAAGAATTATTAAAAACAGGGCATCATTTACCAAATCTTTGGTTAAAAGATAAAAAAGATTTAGTACAAACGGCAACTATCACGGCTTCGAGTGCCTTGTCTCTCGCTGAAATTTCCGAAGATGGCGATTTGCACCCCCTCAGTATTTCAGTCGCTCAAATGATACCTGTTCAAAAAGGACAAGTATTAAATATGACCATTAATGTTTTTGGATTGGCAGAAACAACCTTAGTCATAGAGTTACGGATAAGCCAAACAGAAAACAATCACACGCCCGAAGTTATTTTAGCTAAAAAATCAATACCCATTAAAGAAGGGCGCAATTGCTTGAAAATCAATTGGGAAAATGTTGAAATAGAGACCCCTCAGTATTTGTACCTTATTTTTCAAAAAAATGAAAAAATAGAAATACCCCGTTCTCAAAAACGGATTTCGGGCATCTTATCGGTTTTCAATACCATCAACAAAGCGGTTTCTAACTATGGCAAACAAACTCCTCCCGAAGATATTGGCGTTGATAGTTTTGAATTTTGGACACCGCAACGCCGCCCCAATGGTCAAAATATAGCCTTGAAATTCGATACGCCCATTGAAGTTTTTAACGCTGAAAATATCAGAAATGGCATCGCTCGTCCCACAAATCAGCCCAATGCGTGGGTAGCGGATTTTAACGATAAAAAACCACAATTGACGCTTAATTGGAATGAAAAACAAGCCATTTCAACAATTGTCTTAGGATTTGATGCCGATTTTGACCATCCACTCGAAAGCGTTTTAATGACGCATCCTGAAACGGTTTCGCCTTTTTGTGTTCAAAATTATCGTGTTTTTGATGAAAACAATCAAGTCATTTTTGAAAAAAAGGGCAATCATCAAAGCCATAATACGATACATTTTGAAAAACCTATTTTTACAAAATCGCTTACGCTTGAAGTAGAACACCCCTCCCTAAATGCACCTGCAAGTGTATTTGAAGTGCGGTGTTATTAATGTGGTTAATGGCTAATGATTATGAGAATTAACAGCAATTTCTAATGTAAATATACACGAGGTTTTCGTAGAGACGTTGCACTGCAACGTCTTGGTTTAATCTATTTTCTTTGATTTTATTGACTACAATTAAGACGTTGCACTGCAACGTCTTGGTTTAATCTGTTTTCTTTGATTTTATTGACTACAATTAAGACGTTGCACTGCAACGTCTCTACGAAGACCTCGTGTATATTCTACATTAGAAATTGCTAATTCGCACAACTAATAACCAACAACGAGTAACCAATAACGAACAACAACATGGTACAATTAGACCTCATCGTGATGGCAGTTTTTGCCGTCCTCATTCTCGCTATCGGCATGGCGTTTACCCGCATGGGCAGCAAAAATGCCCAATCTTTTTTTGAAGCGGGCGGCGAAACGCCGTGGTGGATAAATGGTTTGTCGCTGTTTATCAGCTATTTCTCGGCGGGGACATTCGTGGTGTGGGGATCAATTGCCTACAAAGCAGGTTTTGTGGCGAATGGTATTCAACTCACGATGGTTTTTGGCGGCTTATTGGTGGCATGGTTTATTGCTAAAAAATGGAAACGGACTGGTGCTTTGACAGCCGCGGAATACATTGGCAAGCGTTTTAATACCCGCACTCAGCAATTTTACACTTTTTTAATCATGTTGCATGGCTTGTTTACAACGGCTTCGGTGTTGTATCCTGTCGGTAAAATGGTGCAAGTGGCTACTCCCCTATCACTCGAAGCCTGTATTATTATCATCGGTGGCATCATCGTTTTATACACATCGGCAGGTGGTTTATGGGCAGTTTTGGTTACAGATGTGGTGCAGTTTGTAATTTTAACTTGTGCCGTTTTGATAGTTATTCCAATGGCTTTTTCTGAAATAAATGGCGTAAGTGGCTTTGTTCAAAATGCCCCCAAAGACTTTTTCAACTTTACAAATGATGACTTTCCAATAGGTTTTTTACTCGCATTTTTGTTGTATCAAACAGCCTATATTGGCGGCAATTGGGCGTATGTACAGCGTTATACAAGTGTTTCAACTGAAAAAAATGCTCAAAAAGTCGCTTATCTGTTTGCGGGTTTGTATTTCATCAGTCCTTTTATTTGGATGTTGCCGCCCATGATTTACCGCATCATCAACCCCAATTTGGTAGGATTAGAACCCGAAGGAGCGTATATGATGTTGTGTCAAAAAGTGTTGCCCGCGGGTCTAATCGGTTTGGTTTTAGCGGGTATGATTTCCGCAACGGCGAGTAAGGCGAATACGACCATCAATTTGGTTGCCACTGTTTTTGCGAATGATGTGTATAAAAAAGTGTTTCAACCACAAGCCTCTGAAAAGTCATTGATTTTTGCAGCCCGTGTTTTTACCGTCCTTTTTGGGGCTTTAACGATTTGGATTGCGATACTCGTTCCCAAAGTAGGTGGTATTGTGGAAATGGTTTTAAGTACCGCCTCTATTGCAGGTGGGGCATTGTTTGTGCCAATTATTTGGTCGCTTTATTCCAAACGACCGACCGCTTTGACGGTTGTAACCGCCTCGTTGACGGGCTTGATTATCAGCCTTTTTTTAAAATTAGCCGCCCCCACCCTATTAGGCTTCAAATTGAGCCGCACTACTGAAACTGCCTTTGGCGTAGGCTTACCTTTTTTAGTCATGTTGCTGTTTGAATTGTACTATTATTTCAATCAAAAAACGGCTGTTTTTTCTTTAGAAAGTATGCAGAATAGAGAAGCTACGCACAGTCACGAAGATGCTGATGAACAAAATAGCTTTGGCGTGAAAGTCATTTTGTATTCAATAACTTTCGTAGGTTTGGGCATCGCTCTTTTGGGTTGTTTTGCGGATAAAGGGCAAACGGCTATTATTATTGGTGTTTTGACAGCAATAGGTGGTGGTTTTGGTATTTGGAAAACGAGGTGAAAACAACCAATACCCCCCTCAGTAAAACGCTCATTTTTATAGTAAAAAAATATCAAGATGTTTCATTCTTTGGTTACAGTTTATTCATTTGTTCGCAGATTTAGGGTAAGTTTTTTGATAAAATTTGATTGAGTTTTGATTTTTTTTTGCAAAAAAAAATCAAAACTCAATCAAATTTTATCAA
>JAYVKQ010000950.1:0-3784 GCA_043768285.1 Saprospiraceae bacterium
TCATCAAAATCAGTTTCCTAAACCGCAATTCTTTACCTCTTTTGTCCGAATCCACCCCCTCAGTCACACAGAGTGTGATGGCGCAGTACGCGCTCATATTTTCAAGCATTTTCCCTCATTATCTCATGAAATTTCTATGAAAAGAACTATATTTATTATTTTTATACTTGTAAATAGCACATCACACGCCCAACAAATCAAGCGTTGGACATTAGCGAGTAGTGGCGCAAATAAGGTTGCCACGCCCTTCCATGTGAGTTGGTCTTCGGGCAATCCACCAGCTACCAGTCCTCTAAAAGCTGATGGAAAAGCCTATTTACGGCAGAATTATCAACAGCCGCCCGACATATACAACAACCCTTCGGGCTGCTTGGTGACGGCACCTTTTAACTATACCGCCATACCTTCACCCGTTTGTGGTATGGGTTACGATTTTGAATACACTGGAAGCCAATTACAAGGCATCAATATATTGTGGGAATTTGGGGAAGGAGCGACCCCGCGCACCTCTACCCTACCCAATCCAGTTGGCGTAACTTATGCTACGGTAGGTACAAAAATCGTTACGATGACCGTCAAGCAAGGACAATGCACCAAAAGCTCGGCTAAAGTATTGGTTATCAATCAAAATCAAGTGGGTTTTGGCGCAACAGTTACGACCATTAATAATAAATGTTACAACGATAAAAACGGTTCAATTACCATAAACCCTGCGGGCGGGGCGGGTCCGCGCACCTTTAAATGGGCAAGTGGAGAGACTACTGCATCCCTATCCAATTTAGCAACGGGGCGTTATCAAGTAACCGTGTCGGATAGTAGTGGCTGCCGTTTCACTATTGATACTGCTATATCTCAACCCGTTAAACCGCTTGCCGTTTTGGATACTCTTTATCCTGCTACCTGTAAAAATGATAAAGATGGGTTTATTCATTTAACTGCAACGGGTGGTACTAAGCCATATCGTTATATATGGAACACGGGTAGTCCATCTAACAAATTGGATAGTATCAGTTCTGGTATTTATAAAGTAAGTATTCTGGACACTAATAATTGCAAATTAGACACCCTTTTTGAAGTCAAACAACGCTGCCGCCAAAGGAATGACAGTACAGATGTCTATGATGTTTTCACACCCAACGGCGATAATATCAATGAAACATGGATTATCAAAAATATTGAAAACTATGCTCAAAACGAGACTTACGTATTCAATCGTTGGGGGCAATTGGTTTTTTCAAAAAAAGGATATAAAAATGAATGGCGCGGATTGACGAATGATAACAAAGAATTGCCAGCTGCTGCCTACTACTATATCATTTATTTGCGCGATGCAGATGAAACCATTTTGTCGGGGTCTATTACCATTATTCGATGACCCCCTCAGTCACGCAAAGCATGATAGCGCGATACGCGCTCATATTTTTAGCCTCAAATTCATTCAGTACATAATGGAGATTTTCGCAGGGCGATTGAAATCGCCCGCTATTGATTTTAACCGCGAAAACCCATCAATAGGGGGCGATTTAAATCGCCCTGCAAAAAATAAGATTAATGTTCAAATGTCTTCATTGTCCATAAGCGATATACTAAATATTCACAAGTAAACGCAATAAAATATTCAAGATGAAATATTTACACATACTATTTTTTATTTTTATAATAAAAATAATCCCAACCAACGCCCAACAATATCCGCTTTTTACGAATTATATATTGAACGGTTATGGTTACAATCCTGCTATCATTGGCGCGACAAACAGCATTGAACTGCGAGGCATGAACCGCACCCAGTGGGTTAATATGGAAGGAAAACCACAGACCAATATTGTGTCCGTATATGGCAAAATGGGCAAATCGCCTGTGGCTACGGGTATGTATTTTTTTAACGACCAAGCGGGTAGATTGCGCAAAACAGGCGTGACGGGTATGCTCGCTTATTCTCAAAAAATGAGTGAAAAAAGTTCCCTTAGTGTGGGTCTATCGGGCGGTTATTATAAGGTCAATTTACTGGATAAATATGTAGCCCAAGAGCTTAACGATGGCGTATTAGATGGCGCACAAGCAGGTATGTGGATTCCCGATTTAAGCGCAGGCGTATATTACAAACAAGAAGATGGCTTGTTTTTAGGTTTTTCGATACCCCAATTGTATCAAAAAGAATTATTATTCGACCCCTCAGTATTGCGGCTTAATCAAACGCGATTGGTGCGTCAATATCATGGCATAGTGGGTTATTCGATACCTATAAATGAACTTATGACCATCGAGCCGTCTGTTTTAATGAAAGCTTCGCCTAATGTGCCACTTCAATTTGATGCCAGTTTTAGGGGTATTTTTAATAAAATATTTTGGGTAGGTGGTACATATCGTACCGAAGATGCCGTTGCAGCTATGATGGGTGTTGATTTTAAAAATTGGACATTGGCTTATAGTTATGATATGACGGTATCACCCTTACGGGAAAAAAGTGCGGGTAGCCATGAAATCGTTTTAGGCTTACGCTTTGCCAAAGAGCCATGCAAGGATATTGACAAAGACGGTATCTGCGATAAAGAAGACAAATGCCCCAAAGAAGCCGGCACTAAAGAAAATGACGGTTGCCCCGATGAAAAAAAGGACAAAAAGAAAGACAGTAAATGCGAAGGTAGTGACCGTGACGCAGATGGCATCTGCGATGTAGATGACCAATGCCCCGACTTAGCTGGACCCAAAGCCAATAAAGGTTGCCCTTTCCAAGACCGCGATGGCGATGGCATCCGCGATGATATTGACAAATGCCCCGATATACCAGGGTTTATGCAAAATTCGGGTTGTCCCTTGAATGACAGGGATAGGGATGGCATTATTGACGATATTGACCCATGCCCCGATGTGCCAGGCACACTCCAAAATATGGGTTGCCCACCCGAAAATGACCGCGATAAAGATGGCGTAAAAGACCAAGAAGACCTATGCCCAGATGTGCCAGGTCCGAGAACAAATAAAGGTTGCCCCGTTGGAGGCGATAGAGATAGAGATGGTATTCCTGATGCGATAGATGGTTGCCCTAATACGGCGGGTCCAGAAAAAAATAGAGGTTGCCCAGAAGTGACCCAAATGGAACGCGATATATTATCCATTGCTGCACGCAATTTGTATTTCGATACTGATAAATCTATTATTCGCCCGTCTTCTTTCAAAGATTTGAACAATGTTGCACGCATTATGAAGCAAAAAAAGGATTGGAAAATTCGGATTGAAGGGCACGCCGATACACGCGGGTCTGAAGAACATAATTTAAAATTATCAGCAAAACGTGCGGAAGCGGTTAAAAACTACTTGATTTCGAGGGGTATTTCGCCTATGTTGATATTCTCTCAAGCTTTTGGCGCGGCACAACCTGCCACAAAAGAGAAAAATCAAACGGATTTGCAGATGAATAGGCGTGTGGAAATTGAATTTGTTTTTGATTAAATATCTTAACCACAGATGACACTGATTTAACTGATTTAAACTGATTCACCCGTTTTGAATATTAAGAAAATGAGTATAAATCTGTTAAATCAGTGTCTTGTTTGGGTAAATCTATGATTAGTTTTGGTTTTATAAATATGAGTTTTTTGGTTGTACCCCCTCAGTATTTTTGCCTTTTGGCGATGTATTGAGGGGTGTTTTTTTATTTAAAATTAATTACACAGAGTTAAACATAAAACATCCTAATCTTTATAACAATATTTGCGCAGCCGTCACTACGTGACTATCCGCTATGAAATATCTTGCATTGCTACCGAGATGTCGTAGCTAA
>JAYVKQ010000951.1:0-6493 GCA_043768285.1 Saprospiraceae bacterium
TCACTATTACCTTTGCAGCTAACAGCTTTTTCAAAAACACTAAAGTAAATAGGTGCAATACTTATAGATTGCTCAATCTTAATACTCTGTTTTTCAGATAAACAGCCATTGGCATCGCGGACACGCACGATGTATGTTCTCGCTTTTAAACTTGAAAAACTACTTGATGATTGCCAATCGTCGTCGTCTTGAATACTGTATTTATAAGGTGCAGTACCACCCGCAGCCACAATATTAATTGAGCCAGTAGAGGCATTAGATGAAACATCCTTTTTAGTAGCTATGAAAGTTACGGCAGTGGGTTGTGATATGACGATAGTTTCTTTATTAGAAATACAGCCATTTTGGTCTTTGGCATAACATATATATGTGCCCGCAGCCAACCCACTGTAATTGGTTTTTTTATGAAAAGTAACACCATTATTAATCGTGATGTTCTCAAATCCAGAACCACCTTCGGCTTTAAGGAAAATTCTACCATTTTTATCGCCAAAACATTTATTGTCTTCCCTTTTTTCAACAATCAATTTTAAAGCCTGTGGATTATTGATAGGTAAACGACTGAAAAATGTGGTACAACCATTGGCATCACGGATAGTAATATCGTAATACCCTTTTGTCAAATTGTTAAACGTATTGCTACTGCCATATGCACCACCATTCAATTTATATTCGTAAGGCGCAGTCCCACCTATAGGCGTTACAACTATTTTACCCGTTTCGCCATTACATGGTGTATCAAAAATCTTGACACTGCCTTTCAAATCTGGTGGTTCTACAATATCTATCGTTTTAGTACTTATGCAACTTGTACCCCTGAGTTTCACAGAAATGGTGTAAGATTTTGCTGATAGATTATCAAAAATATTTGAACTTTGGAAATCAAAACCATTACGGCTATATACAAAATCACCCGTCGCAGATGGGGTCACTGTAATTTTACCAGTACGCAAACCAAAACATTTTAAATCAATTTTGGCTAACGAAAAGGATATACTACCATTACCTATTTTTACTTCAACTTCATCCGTACCCGTACAACCTTTGCTATCCGTAACCGTAACTGTATAAACACCTGCCGTTGATACATTCGTTGTCTGTGTAGTCGCTGTATTACTCCATTTATACGTGTAAGGGCTTGTACCACCCGTCGCGCTGGTTGATAATGTGGTGCTCGTATTGCCACATATAGACACATCATCACCTGAATTGACCGTCAAACTGCCTAATGCGCTCACTTTCACATCATCGGTATTGGTACACCCGTTTTTATCTGTAACAGTTACGATATATGTACGCGCCGTAGATGTGGTTAAGCTACTTGCAGTTGTACCACCTGTCCATAAATAAGTATATGGCGAAGTACCTCCTGTCACGCTTGCCGTGATTGTCGTGGCAGTACCACCACATATAGATACATCGGATCCCAGAACAACAGTTGGAATAGGATTAACCGTAATTTTCAAAACAGTCGGCGCGCCATAACATTTGATATTATCGCCACTTGCGCACGTTTCAGTTTTTACTTCGTGTATATAAACGATGCGAGAAGTTGTAGATGTGAAAGAAGTGCCAGTAGTCAATTGTGTACCCGCTGTTTGGTTAGGTGTAGACCACCATTCGATGGTATTTCCTACTGTGGAAGGCGTTGCAGTTGCTGTAACAGTCGCACAATTAGAAATTTCTTTACCTTCAATTGTTGTCACTAAATTAGGTCCCAATACTGAGGGGGTAATGTTTGGGATAGGTAAAACAGTCAAAACATATTTTGCACCCGCTGATAAACAACTGCCTGATTTATAAAAAACATATAAAGTTCTACTTGTTGTAGAAGTAAAAGAAGTACCATCCGTTTGAACAGGCGTGCCTGTTCCTGCGGCATTGTCGAACCAACAAAGAGTTGTTCCTGTTGGGCAGTTCGAGCATTGACCTACCGTAGCGATGACTTGATTGCAGCCGCATACAGCACCTGCGCCTACGTTTGGCGTTGGCAAATTGCCTGTTGTTTTTACCGCTACATTATCAGTTGCGCTACAACCCGCAGCGTTGGCATCAGTCACCTCAACGGTATAAATACCAGCTATAGAAGCAGTTATTGAAGCTGTTGTACCCACAACAGTACCATTTCTCGTCCATTTGTAGGTAAATGATCCACTACCACCCGTTACAGAAGCCGACAAGGTCGTAGAACTACCATTGCAAATATCTACATCTGCCCCAGCATTAGCTGTTGCTGTGCTGCCAACGGATACGTTTACAATATCACTCGCTGTGCAATTATTCACATCAGTTACTTCTACCGTATAATCATCCGCTACTGAAACACCTGTAAGTGTATTACCAAAACCAACTGTGGTTGCACCACGTTTCCAAGTATAAGTGTAGCCACTATTATCACCACCTGATGCAGATGCTGTTAATGTAGTCGTTTGACCAGCACATATACGGGCATCAGCCCCTGCATTAACTTGTAATTTTGGAAAAACAAAAATATTAGCCGTGGCAGGTGGCCCATAACATCTTAGAACATCGCCACTGCCACAGGTTTCTTCTGTATATTCATATACAAATAGCGATTGGCTGATTAAAGCGTTTGTATTATTGATAAGTGTGTAAGTAGCCCCATCACCTACTCTTGTACCAGGTGTTTGATTAGATGTTGTCCACCAATCAATTTTAGTCGATGATACTGAGGGGGTAGCCGTCAAAACACCGCTTTGACAAGCTCTGACTGAGTTGATTTGTAAAGTTGGTGTTGCTTGAGGAATGGGGAAGACAGTTAAAACAACAGGCGAACCGACTGAATAACAATCGCCGTCTTTTTCAAATACCCAAACGGTTTTGCTCGTTGTTGTTGCTACGTTAAAAGGGATACCTAAATCCAACGAAGACAATAAGCTGATGTCATTCTCTAAGGTCATTGTTGAAGGCAACGGCGTACCTGTACGATTGGCATTATCGTACCAAATGAATATTTTTCCAGCAACTTGCGGATTTTGACGCGCTTTAGCTACCACTTGCCCACATCCACAGAATGTTCCTGTACCAGTGTATGGCGCAGGGAGCGTTGAGCATGATGTCTGAGCATCAAGGAAAGTCAGGACACTTAACATCAAGAAAAGTGTGACAGAAACAATTTTATGCATGGAGTTCCTAAGTTTGATTAACCTTTCGGTTTGTGTATGATGGAAAATAAGTTATAGCCCAATACAAAGCATTAAGCAACAAGCGGGCTTGTTCTTAATTTTGATAATTATCGTGTTGAATTGTTCTTAGAAAAATATTTAAATCGGAAGGAATAGATTTACTCAAGTATCGAAAGAACACTTGCCTTAGTGTTCTACATGTTTGATTAATACATACCCCAAAAGTAATGTCTTTACGGCAAACAAGCAAAGTTTTTTATAGCTATAATGAAGCAAACGGAGTAGAATACAATAAAAAAGGTAGCCTATTAATGTGTTTTTTTCGTTAATTATTCTTATTCAGGCATTATGAAAGTAATATGCTGTCAGATATTGTTATTTTGAAACATACAAAGTTGGTTTATAAGTCAGCATGACGCTCCCAATAATTAATGTCTTCAATTTCTTCTAAAATATTCAAATAATTGGCATAACGCATATCACTGATGTTGCCTTGTGCAATAGCTTCTTTCACAGCACAATTGGGTTCGTTGCGGTGCAGGCAAGCACTCCCAAAACGACAATTATCACTTATTTCAAAAAATTCTCTAAAATTATGTGCCGCTGCAATAGGTTCTAAGTTATTGAAAGCCAATGTTTTAATACCTGGTGTATCAATGATGAAACCGCCAAAATCCAATTCAAACATTTCTGCAAAAGTAGTGGTATGTTGCCCTTTGCCCGAATAATCTGATATTTCACCTGTCCGCAATATCATATGTGGTTGTATAGCATTCACCGCGCTTGATTTTCCTACACCCGACTGTCCACTCACCATTGTTATTTTGCCAGTCAAATGGCTTTTTAACGCATCTAATCCCTGTCTGGTCGTAGCAGAAATTAGCAAAACAGTGTAGCCAATTTTTTCATAAATATTTTTCATATCTTCGAAAAGGGCTAATTCGGCGGCACCATACATATCCGCTTTATTGAAAACGATAAGGGTCGGAATATCATGTGGTTCAGTTGTTAATAAAAAACGGTCAATAAACCCCTGTTTCAAATTCGGTTCTATGATAGTTACAAACAGCAAGGCTTGGTCTATATTTGTTGCCAAAAGGTGAATATCGTGCAGTTTTCGAGGAGATTGTCTGGCAACATAATTTTCTCGGGGCAATATTTTTTTAATCATACCATTGTCCTCTGCTTCTAACACAAATTCTACCTTATCGCCTACCGCTACGGGATTTGTCAAATTCAAATTATTCAATCTGAATTTACCGATAATACGGCACATCACAGTTGCGCCCGTATCACTACGGCGCACTTGATACCAACTACCTGTTGATTTTATTACTGTTCCTTTAATCATTTTTATTGAACGTTCCTTATTGAATATTTTGAAAGTTTTTAACAAAAAATACTGAGGGGGTGGTAATTCAGTACAATATTACAAAGGTATCATAAAGTGACGAAAAGTAGGAGAAGCATAGGGGTAAAATCATTTCAAATTGTCATATCTAAAAAAATACGTCATGAAAAAATTATTATGCTTTTTGTGCGCCATAGTCGCCATCCAAATGTCTTTGCACGCCCAACGCCAAGACCACACAGACCACCTTTCTTTGCCCGAATATAAAAATTTTACGGGCGTATCCATTTCCTTAGCTGCCAATGTCTATCTGCAACAAGCCGATACATTCAGCGTCCGTGTTGAAGGCGATGAAGATATTTTAGACCGCTTGATTATCCGTATCAAGGATAGCACAGTGTTACATTTTTCGAGCGAACAATATCGTTTTCTGTACAAAGATTTTGAGAAAATACGCATTTATATATCTGCGCCAAACTATACTTACCTCTCGTTTTCAGGTATGGGCAAAGTTGTATCTGAAAATACCTTGAAGGGAGAAAAACTGACCATCAGACACAATGGCGCACACAATATCGACCTCGCTGTGAACTATCAAAAAATAGATGCCAGTATGGGTGGCGCAGGTAATATCACCCTCGAAGGCAAAGCCCAAGAATGTGATTTCGATATGAGTGGCACAGGCACTATTGATGCTTACGACCTTAAAGTACAAGATGCTGATTGCCTTGTCAGCGGTTTGGGTAGCATATCTTGTAATGTAGAAAATGATTTGAAAGCACGGGTATCAGGTCTGGGCAGCATTAAATTCAGAGGCAACCCAAAGCAATTGCACAAGTCAGTAAGTGGCTTAGGAAAAATTATGGAAAGATAAACTACAATTTACAATGGACAATTTACAATGGACAATTTACAATGGACAATGGACAATGGACAATGGACAATCCAATAGCTTGATATTCAATATATTGTCCATTGTAAATTGTCCATTGTAGTTTATTTTCTACCAAAATCTGCGGGTATTTCGCCCCAGTCTTGTGTTTCCCATTTTAGAATAGGGTTTTGGTAGGTATTGCTGTTGAGCCACACTAATGCACGGTCAATCAAATCGAAAATGGGCTTATTGACTGCCGTTTCTGCCAATTCAGTTTTTACTTTTTTATTCCGCACCCACGCAATCGCCGTGCGCGAATCGCTGTATATGGGCATTGTAGGCTTGCCTTCGCGCTTCAAAAGAGCCAAGCCATGAACGAGAGCGAGGAACTCACCAATATTATTAGTCCCTTGCTTAAAAGGACCTTGATGAAAAATTTGTTCCTTTGTTTGGGTATAAACCCCCCGATATTCCATCAAGCCAGGGTTGCCAGAGCAAGCCGCATCTACACTCAAGCTGTCTTTTATAATACGTTGATTACTAATTGGTTGCCCCGTGTTTTTATCATCTTTTTTACTGAAATCATAATATTTTTTATACGATTCTGTAAACGCTTTATCCGCTTCTGCCTTTGTATCAAAAGATTTGTATTTTGCAGTCGGGAAGCCCATTACTTGCGCTTTGGCTTCGTCCCAAGTAGCGAAGACACCTTTTTTAGCACCTTCCCAAACGACATAATATTTTTGTTTTTTTGCCATGAGCGCAAAGGTAATATTTCGACTTAATGATGGATAAATACTGCTTTAAAAATTAAAAGACCGAGTATCAAACATTCACTTTGTGCGTTTAATATATTAGATAGACAAATAACAAGTTCGAAAAAGGTTTCGAGTAATCTATTTGAAAAATTTTTATAAAATTTTAAAATACTAAAAAAAATTCAGCTCAAATAAAAAAATGGTTCTATATTTGCACCGCGTAAGGCAACTGGTCACATGGCCGAGTGGTTAGGCTCAGCTCTGCAAAAGCTGCTACGGCGGTTCGAATCCGTCTGTGACCTCACAAAAAAAGCGACAAGCATTCTGCAAGTCGCTTTTTTTATGTGTAAATTATAGCATCACA
>JAYVKQ010000952.1:0-2128 GCA_043768285.1 Saprospiraceae bacterium
GTTTTAGAAAAAACAATAAAAGAGCGTTTTAAGTTGTCCGAATATGCTGATTTGGAAACGATGCAAAAAGTTATCCAGCATTACGAGCCGAGCGAACCAACCGCAGAGGATACGCCCGATGAAAAGCTGATAGCTACCGCCGAGAGCTATTTTAAAGATAATCCTTTCGCCGATGTGTGTTATCTCAATAGGAAAACAGGGGATTTGTTTGCCCAACTGCATCAAGCCGAGCGTTTGGGTGTTTTGGCAGATGATTTGTGCAAAGCCCAGCAGCGAGAGGGAAAAATTTTGATAACCAAACCAAATCTTTAACCTATGCCATATCCTTCAATTGGTGTAAATATAAACGCAGCCACTACCAGCCCAGACGATAGCCTTGACAAGGTAGCTTTATTGGTGGTGGTGGATACTGGCGCAGTCAATTCAGTTCCACATTTGCGAACTGCGGTTTTTTACAGCGAAGCACAAGCCCAAACCCAACTGGGCATAACCGCTGCTGATGACCTTAATTCTGTTATTTTGCGCCATTATCACATATCCGAATTTTTTCGCAAAAACCCCAAAGGTAGCTTACATTTTTTAAATTTAAACGGTACTACCGCCAGCGTTTCCGACATTATAAGTATAGCCAATGAAGCCTATACTTATATCAAATCCCAAAACGGGCGGATAAAACAGGTAGCTGTGGCTTTTAATTCCCAAGCTGCCAATTTTGTGGATTTATTGCACGGGGCTAACTCATCTGGTGGAGCGGTAGCATTTCAAAATATAGCCAACACACTGCGCGATACAGATTTTATGCCCGTAGATGTGTTTTTTTTGGAAGGCTGCAATGTTAGCAATTATCCAGATTTTCGCGGCAAAAACTGCCCTAATGTGGCTGTTGTGTTGGGCAACGATTTAAATTTTATGGACGCAGGCAACCAAGATTTTGTTGGCTCTTGTGCCGTAGGTACGGTCTTGGGTTGTTCTACCAATAAAGCACTGCACGAGTCTTTTGCTTGGGTTGGGAATAAAAATAACAATCTAACCGACACGGCGAAAGATAAATTTTTATCTATTGCTATTTTTGGGCTGAATACTGTGCAAAGCGAGTCGCCTATAACTATTATCAAATTGCACGAAAATGGTTATATTTTCCCGAGAGTTTTTCCCAACTCGGCAGGTGTTTATTGGTCTCAATCCAATAACTGTGTGCCAGAAAACAACAGTATTTACAACACAGAACGCGTGCAGGTAGTCAATAAAGCTTATCGGGTTTTGTACCAAACGCTGCTGCCTTATATCAACCAAAATCTACAAACTACCACACAGGGGCGGCTGACCGTAACACAGCGCACTATGATAGAAAATGACATTCGGAATGCTATTATTTTCAATATGGGTGAGAATATTGACGAATTAGCCCTTGTATTGGCTGACCCCGCAAAAGACGAAAACAATAACCCTTATCCCAGCATTCAGGCAGATAAAACATTGAGGGCTTGGGTTGGTATCCGTCCTTTCGGCAAAGCCGAGCAGATTAGGATAGAACTTTCTTTAACCTCTTAAAATAAAAAAACTATGCCGATATTGAATTTAAAAAACTATGATTTCAACGAAGTCCAAGTTTCTTTTTTGGGGAATAATTTTGTGGTTGGGGTGAAAAGTATAGAATACTCCGAAAAGCAAGAAAAATCCCTTATTTATGGGGCTGGTTCTTTGCCCATTGGCATTGGCAAAGGGGTTAAAGATTATTCGGGCAAACTCGGTATTCATTTATCCGAAGTCAATAAGATGAAGCAAGCGGCTGCTGTTGCTGGCGCGGTAGATATTCCAGCTTTTGATATAACAATAACGTACGCTGATGGCGCAGAGCCTTTTGAGATAATTAAGCTCAACGGTTGCCAATTCACAGAAGAAAGCGTTAGCGTAAGCAGTGGAGACACCGAAATTTTGGTGGATATGCCCATTATTTTTTTATCTATTTCTTAGCTTTTTTATTCCTAAAAAATAAATTTTAAAAACCTAACAGCATCGCAGATTGAGGCTTTAAAAAAGCAATTTGGCGAACAGATTTGTATTGATAAAGTAAATATATGGGCTGCCCCGTCTAACCGTCTAAAAAAATAAAAAAAATGGAATTTGA
>JAYVKQ010000953.1:0-4081 GCA_043768285.1 Saprospiraceae bacterium
CCTGTATATCTTCATAGCTAAAACGATTGAACAAGACCAAATCGGCGTGATAAAAACACACGGTTCGGCTTTCTGGCTTCAAATGTTGGTTCAAAATAGTGGCTGTTTCTTTTAAAATACTGAGGGGTGTATTATCGAGGCGAATTTCATCATCTTTATATAAATAATGTCCTTTAAAGTACATATTTTTTTCAATCAGTAGCCGATTTTCGCTTTTTATGGTCAATCCTATACTTTTTCCTAAATCATCAATAGTCAATATGTCTTGAAATGAAAAATTATTCAAAATTTTTACAGTCTCTCCATCACGCAAGACTACGCCCCAACTGAATAGCGGCAAAGCAATATCGAGCGACAAGGGATATGTTTTCAATGTTTTGATATAATTTTTTAAAACACTTATGTCTATAATCGCATTGCTGTTTTTAGGATTATCCAAATCGCCCATATTGTACGCCATCAGCATCCCTCGCGTCACAGGCGGTATGCCCATCACGTCCCTATCTTTAATCTGATGTAAGCGAATAGTGCTTGATATTTTTTTATTAGAAACAGCTTTTAATTTTTTTAAAAAAGAAAAATACTTGTCGCGGGTGCTTTTCGTCCAATCGCAATCTATTTGGATTTCTGAAAAAGTTGCCCCCTCAGTATTTTGAGCAAAAGTATGCGCTCGTTGCTCCGTGGCTTGAACGGTTTTTGAAATCAGGAAAGCAAGCGTATCTAACTGATTATTGTGTGTTTTTGAAAAAACTTTATTCGTAATAAATACCGTTGGCACAATCGGCATATTCAGCAACGCCCAATATCTTAAAGTATCGCTATATCGAATGGGGGCAATGGGCTTTGAAAATTTTGCGGCATCGTCCCAGTCCACATCGAAAATGCGGACATACATTTTTTGCGTAAGACAACTATCCAAATATTTTTTTTCAAAATCAGAAATATTAAATTCTGTTTTCCAATGATAAAAAGCGGTGGTGATATGCTTGGGTTTATCGTTGCAAGCGATGAAAAGCACAAACATCAACGCCAAAATGCTCAACGGAACGGTGTTCCGTTGAGCGCGATTAGTGTCAACGGAACACCGTTCCGTTGCACTTTTTTCACAAATATGCGAAATCAATATTTTTTTTCTAAAAATCATTTGTATAGTAAGACTAAAAATGCTACCTTTGCGGGCATTTTTAAAAAAGATAACTGCAAGTTATACATAAATTCGGAATACAATGAAAAGAACATTTCAACCGTCAAGAAGAAAACGCGCCAACAAGCATGGCTTCCGCACACGTATGGAAACCAAGAATGGTCGCAAGGTATTGGCTCGTCGCCGCTCACAAGGTCGTTGGAAATTGACTGTCAGCGATGAGAAACGCCTAAAATAATCGTTTTTTTATAAAAACGCAAGCAATATTAGATGCTTACACTAAAAAGCTCAACCAATGTATTTTGGTCGAGCTTTTTGTTGTTCTGGCATCGTATTGATATCAAAATGCTGAGGGGGGTAGGTATAAAACAAAGCGTCGGGGTAACTCAAAGTCAGCCCGACACAATTTAATATTTAAAAGAGACTTGTTTTACTTGGTCCTTAATAGTAAGAATGCTATATTCTATTCAATACCAAGGACTTCAATCTTGAAAACTAATACGCTATGAGCGGGTATCAACGTTTTGCTTTCCTCTTCCAAAGGTGTCGCGCCGTAACCCATTTTTGAGGGGATGAGCAAATAACCTTGACTGCCTTTATTGAAATATTTCAAACCTTCCTCCCATCCTTCAATCACCTTGCCTTCTCCCATCGTAAATGTAAATGACGATTTATCTTCGGTGGTATCAAATATGGTATCATTTACAAGAGTCCCTTCGTAATTGACCGTCATCTTAGTGCCGTCTTTGGGCATTGGACCTTTCCCTTTTTTTGTGATGGCATAGCTCATACCTTTTGGCGTGCGCTCAACTTTCATTTTATGTGCCACAGCATATTCCTGTATCAATTTTTTATCTTTCAAAAATTGCTCCTCCATTTTCTTTTTGAAATTGATGCGTTCTTTATCTTCCAATTGACGCATATAAGTGTCATAAGCGTCAATGGACATCACTTCTTGGATTTCCACATCGAATATCAATGGCGCATTCGGCGGAATAATATCGCCGATGCCACTGTTGCCATAACCCAATTCGGCGGGTATATATAAGGTAGCCTTAGTACCAACTTTCAATCGAGGCATCAATACATCCCAGCCCTGTATTACTTGGCGGAAACCCACTTGAAATACAAATGGCTCGCCTTTGGGCGACTCGTCAAATACTTTTCCATTCATCAACTTGCCCGCGTAGATAATTTTTACATAATCCCCGTGTTTAGGAGACGCGCCCTTCCCCTCAGTATTCACAACATAAAATGCTCCTTCGCGTGTTTTTTCCGCTTTTATGTTTTTGGCTGACAAAAATCCTTCGATACTCAATGTATCTCCAGCTTTGGCAAAATGTGCGAATAGCAATGCTGTAATAAGAGTAAATGTGAAACGACAAGTGTTCATATTATTGTAATTTTATTTTAAATGGTTATAAGTCAGCTTATTATGAATATTTATTTTGATTAAATATTATGTACATAATTAATGCCAAAGGTTTTTCTTATAGAAGGCTAAAATGAAAATTAACATTTTATAAGTCTCTAATGTTTTGATATTTAGATTAGTCTAAAAATATTTTTTGATTTTTGAAAATTTAAACTAACTTTGCTTCAAGTGATAAAAACACAGGATTATACAATGGAAATACTCAGTACTTTGCAACAAGAATGGGCTATTCGCGCCCTACTTGCCTCCATCATGGTCGGTATGATGTGTGGAATATTAGGTTGTTTTATCGTTTTGCGGAATATGGCTTTGATTGGTGACGCTTTGAGCCATGCCGTATTACCTGGCGTGGTGGCTGCATTTATACTCGTGGGTTTTAGCCCTTTGGGTTTTTTTATGGGGTCAGTTGTAGCGGGCATTTTATCAGCCATCGCGATTACGTGGATACAGCAAAATGTGAAAACCAAAAACGACGCAGCGATAGGCATTGTTTTTACCGCCATGTTTTCGCTCGGGGTGATGGGTATATCGTGGATTTCGCACCGACAAGGCGTACATCTGGATTTGAAAGACTTTTTATTCGGTAACGTACTGGGTGTAGGCGACCAAGATTTATGGCTTACGGCATCTGTGACGTTGGTGGTGGTGGGCGGCATTATCGTTTTTTATCGCTATTTATTTGTCACTACTTTTCAAGCCGTGATTGCCAAAACGATGGGCATACCCGTACAAGCTGTACATTATTTTTTGATGCTTATGCTGTCTTTTGCAGTAGTCGCTTCTCTTCAAACAGTAGGGGTCATATTAGTCGTGGCAATGCTGATAACCCCCGCTTCAACGGCATTGTTGTTATCCGATAGATTGCAGTGGGTTTTGGTTATTGCGGCAGTTATTGGTTTATTATCTGCCGTTTTAGGTTTTTTCTTAGCATTGGCATTGGATAGCACACCCGGTCCTGCGATGGCGATAGTAGCCACTATTTTATACATAATCGCTGTCTTATTCTCTCCTAATAAAGGATTGATATTCAATTATTTAAGAAGATTAGCCTTGAAGCGTAGAATACAATTAGAGGATATGCTCAAACAATCTTTGAAGTTACACGAGCAAAAAGCATTGAATACGGATGCCCTTATACTTACATTAGGTTACGATAAAGGTGCTTTTAATAGCCATTTGAAAAGGCTCGTTAAGCAAGGTCTTTTACAAAAAAATAAAGAAAAAATTGACCTTACTACTGAGGGGGTATCCGCAGCCAATCGCCTTGTACGTGCACATCGCCTTTGGGAAACCTATCTGGCTACCAAAATGGGACTAACAGGCGAGCAAGTCCACGAAGATGCAGAAAAATATGAACACTTTTTAGACGATGAGTTTTTAGACGAAATAGATGCCAAATTGGGCTATCCCGAATTTGACCCACATGGTTCGGTTATTCCTAAAAAATAAGTAATTACTTAGGGCAGCCACTAATTACACTAATTTTCACTAATTATTTCTAT
>JAYVKQ010000954.1:0-5945 GCA_043768285.1 Saprospiraceae bacterium
TCTGTAGTTGCATAGAAGTGGTATTTTTACAACTATACGACTTTTTACACTCTTAGAGGTTCCCTTTTGTTAATCGGAAAATGAAACTTCCCAAAAAAATCAAAATCAAAATATCATCAAAATCAGTTTCCGAAACCGCCATTCTACTATTTCTTCCGATTATTATTTTTATTATTGTTATTACCATTATTATTATTTGGACGCAAACCGCCAGGCTTATTATTATTACCATTGCCACCTCGACTGTCTCTACTATCGCGGTTGTCACGATTACCTGTGCGCATATCGCTGCCACCTCTATTATCGCGGCTATCCCGACTGTTGGTTGGGCGATTGCGGTCCCGATTGTTGTTGTTATTGCTCGAAGCCGTACTACTGCGCAATTTACTGGCGTTAGATAAGCCATCAATACGGCTGTCATCATCTAAATTCAATTGCCCTTTAGACAATGTGCGCAAATCCAATTTGATGATTTCGTCACTAACATAATGCTCTTTATTCCACGTTTTATACGCCAATTTCATATATGAGCCTATGGTATTTACAAAACCATCTTTAATGGCTCCCGGCTCCATTTCAATCGCTTTTCTGATAAGGGTATGGACATGGTTGCCATAATGACGATAGCGCGAATCATGCGGCGGATAGGGTATGCGCTCAGGTTTTTTCTTAGCATCCTCAGGGCGCGGTGTTCTGCCGCTGGGAGTATAAGCGTCTAATTTATATTTGGCAATATGAAACAGATGTTGCCACAATTTTTCTCTATAATCATCAATATTTTTACTCTGTGGGTAGAGTTGTTGTATCAAATTGACGATTTCTTCGCAAAAGGCTTGACGTAGTTTATCGTCTTGGATACCTTGGGCATGGCGCACCAATTGTTGCACATTACGACCGTATTCGGGCATAATGAGAAATTCCTGTTGAGTGTTGTAGATAATGTCTAAGGGCAATTCGCTTCCTTTTCTCTTCACGGTTTGGTATTTTAATTATGGATAAATTTTTAAGCATAAGATTAAGCAAGCGGTTTAGGAAACTGATTTGATAGATTTTGTCTTTATTTTCATTTTTTTGTAAAAAATGAAAATAAAGACAAAATCTATCAAAGTCAGTTTCCTAACCACCGCCTTTTTCCCAAGTTCTATTCTACGGTAACTGATTTCGCTAAGTTACGCGGTTGATCCACATTACATTCGCGCATCACAGCGATGTGGTACGAGAGCAACTGCAACGGAATAACCGACAATAATGGTGTCAAAGGTTCAGCCGTATCGGGTATTTCGATGGTATAATCCGCCAATTCTTTGATGGTTGTATCCCCCTCAGTAACAATGGCTACCACGATACCTTTTCTGGCTTTCACTTCTTGAATATTCGATACTATTTTTTCATAAGCACTTTTGTTGGTACATATGATAATACACGGCATATTTTCGTCAATCAAGGCGATAGGTCCGTGCTTCATTTCTGCCGCAGGATAGCCTTCAGCATGAATATACGAAATTTCTTTCAATTTCAACGCGCCTTCCAAAGCCACTGGAAAATTGTAGCCACGACCCAAATATAGGGCATTGGGTGCGTCTTTGATTTCTTGAGCAATATACTTCACTTGGGCATTGACTTTCAATACCTGTTCTACCTTATTCGGAATTTCTTCCATTTCAATCATCAAACGCTGGTATTCAGATTTGGACAATGTGCCACGCATATAGCCCAAACTCAAAGCCATCATACTCAACAAAGTCACTTGCCCTGTAAACGCTTTTGTAGAAGCTACACCAATTTCAGGACCTGCGTGGATATAAGAACCTGCATCCGTCATACGCGCAATCGAAGAACCGACTACGTTTACGATACCATATATTAATGCGCCGCGCTCTTTTGCCATTTCGATAGCAGCTAAGGTATCCGCCGTCTCGCCAGATTGTGATATAGCGATGACCACATCTTTATCGGTAATAATCGGGTTGCGATAACGGAACTCAGAAGCATATTCTACTTCAACAGGCAAGCGAGCTAACTCTTCAAACAGATATTCAGCCACCAAACCCGCGTGCCATGACGTACCACAAGCGACAATCAGCAAACGTTCCGCTTTTTTGAAACGATTTTCGTGTTCTTCTAAACCGCCCAATTTTATCCACCCTTCCTCAGAGTTGAGCCTACCGCGCATCGCATCCGAGATGGTTTTGCTTTGCTCGTGGATTTCTTTGAGCATGAACGAGTCGTAACCGCCTTTTTCAATCGCTTCAATTTCTAATTCCAATTGTTGAATGAAAGGTACTTGTACCTCATTATCAATGGATTTTATCTCGAAAGTACCGTCTCTTTTGACCGTTACTATATCTAAGTCGTTGATATAAACGACTTTTTTAGTATATTCAACAATTGGTGTTGCATCAGAAGCTAAGAAAAACTCGCTCTCACCAATACCCAATACCAAAGGACTTGCCTTACGCGCTGCCACTATTTTTGAGCTATCCGTTTTGTCCATCACCACTATCGCATATGCACCTACTACTTTTGATAGGGCAACGCGTACCGCTTCTTCGAGAGGCAAATTTTCGCGTTCTTGCAATTCTTCAATCAAATGCACCAATACCTCTGTATCGGTTTGGCTATGAAAAGTATGTCCCAAACGCTGCAAAGCCGTTTTCAAAGTTGCATAATTTTCAATAATGCCGTTGTGTACGAGTACCAATCTATCATTACCCGATTGGTGCGGGTGGGCGTTTATATCATCAGGTTTACCGTGGGTTGCCCAACGGGTATGCCCAATGCCCATTGTCGCTACGCGGTTTTTATCCTTCGCAAAATCAACCAAATCGCTGACTTTGCCTTTCTTTTTATAAACATTCAAATCGGTATCCAATAAGGCAACGCCTGAACTATCATATCCGCGATATTCTAAACGTTGCAATCCTTTAATAAGGATTGGATAAGCCTGTTTTTGTCCGATATAAGCTACTATTCCACACATAATATTTAGAGGTTTTGTAAAAAAATGAGTTTTATAATGATAAACAAATATAAAGCCTATTTAATATGAAAGCAATAATTTGGAATAGGTTAGGTAGCGAAATGGACAAATAAATATTTTTAGAAATAAGATAGAAAAGATATTTAAGGATTTAAAGGATTTAAGTACCCCCCTCAGTATTTTTTCAAGATTAGACATACAACTTTCCAAAAGTTTAAAACTTTTGGAAAGTTATGCCCAAAATAGTAGGCGAAAATTTCAATCTTTTATCTCCCTAAAAATACTTTCTATCCTAATTCGAATATTATAATTTGGTATAATAAACATTCAATTTAGCCCGAAACTTCGGCGCAGTAGTACCATATAGCATCACCCGTGAGCCTTTTTCATCTTTGTAATGTGGCACAATGTAAATAGCATTGCCTTTTTTACCATCTAATATGCCTTGCAAATGGGCTGACACGTTGAAATAATATTTTTTCAATGTTTCCCCATTCACTACTTCTGCTCTGGGGTAGCCACCCGCGATGGTCATTCGGTTGGCGTTTCGCCCATTTGTTCCAGCGCGAAAAGCATCATCTAAAAACAAATCGTCGATAGCAGCCAATTGAGCCGTTCTCGCTATGGCTTGATCGAGGGCAGGTAACTGAGCCGATTTTTCATCTTCAAAGACTGTAAATTCGATTTCTGCCTTATTTATAACTGCTTTGCCAAGATTTTTGATATTCGGAAACTCTAATTTGATATTAGGTCCCGCCATACCTTGCATAAACAATCTATCTGTTTTTGCGGTATTGTTGATATACGTCCCTATTAAACCACCACTGTATCCATGTTTAAAATTATTAAAACGGGTGGCGGTCAATGGGAATTTATATACTTTTTGCTTGCCCGTAACGTCTCCCTTGTCATGATAATAAAGGTAAATACCCGCTATGGAGTTGGGGCTTAAATTAAAATTGAGCATCGCATCCGTTGTACCTTCTGCGCGTATTTCTAAGCCTTTCAGCTCATTCTTGAAATTTTTCAAGCGCATCGTATCCCACTTCGTTATTTCTGTCAATAAAGTAGTACCTAAATTTACTCTAATGCGCGGCGATAAAGTCAAGGTATCCGTCGTATCTCTTTGTGGCGTGGTTGCCGTTTTGTACTTCACATAATCCGTAACAATTGTAGTCGGTTGTGGAAAAAAATTGTATTTTTTCAAAGCTAAGGCTTGGGTTGCCAACCGTTGATTTGAATAAATATTTGTAGTTGGCATCGCATCAGTGACGCGATATACGCCTATATTAAAGGATTTGGTTGTGTCGCCATACACGCGGGTATAACTATACCCAAACTCAACGAGTATGGAGTCAGCGTCAATTTTCGTAAAATCAGGCACCGAATCCGTTTGGTTCGTAAATTGACAATAAATACGCGCTTCGGTTCTGCCAAATATTGGGTCAGCAATATCACCTACCAAAAGGCTATCAACGAGACCTACACCCGCTGAAGCTACCTGCGTGGAATCAGACGCTTCGCTAAAAGCATTGATTTTTAAGGTATCCGTAAAATCTACGTTGAGTTTTTCACCTGTGAATAAATCTGAACCCAATGTGCTGGATTTATTGCATGATAAGGCTAAAAGAACAAAAAGGACTGCAATAGTCGAAAGGATATTTTTCATGTTTTTCATCTCACCCCATTTTTCACGGTATAACGTTGAAATACTGAGGGGTTGCTGTCTGCGCTAACGAAAATAAATTCAACGCTTTTGTTAAGTAATTGAAAATCAGTTTTTTATGCAAAAAATAAAATTATATTCAGAAATTGAATATTTGGACAAAAGGCATTTGTACATTAATTTGAATATCCGCAGGGCGATTAAAATCGCCCCCTATTGATGGATTTTCGTGGTCAAAATCAATAGCAGGCGATTTCAATCGCCCTGCGGTGTGCCTCCATAATGTGTGACTGCCTGTTATTTTATTTTCTAACATACAGAAAAACTTGCCGCAAGTCCTATTAACTCGTGGCAAGTTATATTTATTTCAAAAGATAATTATTTAACTTATGCTGCCACTAATTACACGAATTTTCACTAATTTCTAAAATAAAAAATAAAAAATAAAAAATAAAAAATAAAAAATAAAATAAATTAGTGAAAATTCGTGTAATCAGTGGCAGCATAAATTTTTTTTTAACTAACCACCTCTTCGGCTGCGATAGTATTATAGAATTCAAGATACGGTTTGAAGCCCCCCTCAGTATCACTGCCTTCCAAAACGGGCGTGTCGCCCGTAGCAAGCATTTCGCGGATAGTTGGAGATACCTCTTTACTGCCTATAATCACGGCATCAGCATATTTAGCCGCGCCTTGATGAATATCAGCATTGTCGCCATTTTTGAAATCCTGCATATCTTCCTCTTCCAAATTATTGATAGCTGCTTTCATCGTAAATTCATCATACTTGATGTCTTGATGAAAAGCATCATACAGCGAATACACAATTTTAGACGATTGGAAGAGCGGGTCATTTTTGTACGCTGTGCGGATATATAAGGGTATCAAACCCGTCATCCAGCCGTGGCAATGAATGATATCGGGAGACCACCCAAATTTACGCACCGTCTCTATAGCCCCTTTGCAAAAGAAGACTGACCTATCAATATTATCGTCATGATACGTGCCATTAGCATCTTCAAAAACCGATTTGCGCTTAAAGAACTCGTCATTATCAAGGAAATAAACCTGAATACGGCTACTGGGCAAAGAAGCCACTTTGATAATAAGGGGATAGTCATCGTCATTTACGATGATATTCATACCTGAAAGGCGCACAACTTCGTGAAGCCTATGACGGCGTTCGTTGATAGTGCCAAATCGAGGCATGAGTAGGCGGAGTTCACATTGATTATCGTTGAGAAATAGTGGAAGTCGGTAAGCAATTTCGGCGATTTCGGATAGTGCCGTGAAAGGATC
>JAYVKQ010000955.1:0-6999 GCA_043768285.1 Saprospiraceae bacterium
TCTGTAGTTGCATAGAAGTGGTATTTTTACAACTATACGACTTTTTACACTCTTAGAGGTTCCCTTTTGTTAATCGGAAAATGAAACTTCCCAAAAAAAACTAAAAAAAATCCAAAATCAGTTTCCTAAACCACTGCTAAACTGTCATTGTTTATTTTCTAAGTTTTCAAGATATTCTTTCAACTCACGTAACCCATCTCCATTGTTATTAATAGGTTTCGTGTGCAAAATACCCGTTTTTTCATAAATTTCGCCAAAATACTTATTAGATATTTCATACGTCTTAATCGCTTCTTTCAGTAAACTGATTAAGACGGCAGTTGTTTCAGTGGCTCTTTTGGCTTTATATTGATTATATAATCTATCGGCTTTAGACTTGTATTGCCATGCGGTATTGTAAAGGGCATTGTTCTTTTGTTCAGCTTTATATTTCCGCATTTCTTCTTTTTGTTTTATACGCTCTTTTTCTCTATTTTTAGCTTCTAACATTAAGGCGTTATCTATAGATGACGTATTGGATTTTTTCATATATGACCAATCAGGGCAATTCTTATCCCATACAAAACAATCTAAGGAAATTGGGTTTTCTAAAAGTTGCCAAATGTGGTTTTTAGGAAAATGTTTTTTTATGAAAATTAGAGGGTCCGCCCAAAGGTACTGTTCATCAATTGCTTCATAATCATCACCATTATCTGCCCATGTAACATCCATTAAATACCATTGTCCATTTATTTTTACAGCATTCCATCCATGATTAACCTCTGGGTCTCTTGACATTTTAGATTTATAAGTATAACCCGTAATAGAGACCGCTTGTATATTACTTTCCTTACACAGCGCTTCAAAAAGGTTCATATAACCTTCACAAACGGCTTTTTTACGCCTTAATACTGAGGGGATAGCTCTGGGTTCATCAGAAGGGTTGTCTATGTTTTTAATATCATATTCGAGGTTTTTAATCATCCATTTGGCAATAGCGACGACTTTGAGCGAGTCACCATATACGCCTGTTGTGATAGAAGCGGATAATTCTTTGATACTATTTTGGGCAGAAAGTATTAAAGGAGTAAAATAAAATACTATAAAAAATGCTTTTTTCAAAGACAAAATGGATTAATCAGTTACTAAAACGGTTCTAAACTTATTGAAGATTTTCATAGCTTTTGTAACGTAAGAAAAGGATGTGCCTATAATTCGAATAAATCACCCTCTCGGGCATCTTTATGTTTAAAATGCTCAAATTCATCAAAATGATAAACCCTCAATCGGCTCCATATATGTAGGAGGCAGGTATAACAACTCATGTCCACATCAATACCTTTTTCGTATAAAACATCCATTGTACTCTCCTTTTCATCACATAGTATTTTGAGTGTATTAATAAATTCTTTTATAGTAGTGGCTGTGTTACATTCGGGGAATTGCTTCAAGATATAATCAAAAATTGAAGAAAATGAGTTGATTATATTAGGTTGATCGTTTGGTGCAGATATAGAACCTGTATAACCCCAATAAATGTTATTGTTCGTTTTTAGTTTTTTCCCTAACTCATTAGCTGTAAAACAAGCATACACGAAAGCATTTTTCCTTGAAAACTGAGGCAAATCCGCTAAATCAATCGCCATAGCTTTGTCATTATCCCATATCTTATCTGAATTACCATGACTCATGATAAATAGATTATCTTGATTAGATAAATGTAGCCAAAGTTGAGACCTAACAGCATTTTGCTCTAACAGTGGCACAACGTTTATAGGTAAGATAGGACGAGCGACTTCGAGATTTATACGTGTCGCGCTATCATAAGCAGGTATGAAAACTATCATCGTTTTCTTATAGTATTTGTTTATTGTTATCGGTTGGCTTGTCTTTTAAGAAAATCACGAGCGACCCTTAATATATCAGAAGTATATTGTTTCCCTATTTCAGTTCCTTCTTCTACGTTTTCTAATATTTGTTCAGCCGTAAATTGTGTACCGTCTAAGGTTTTATACAAAATGGTTTCAGATTCAGCAACTTCTTTTATAAGATTTGCGAATATACGTCTATCCAAATTTTGGGCAATCGAATTATGCACAAGTTGCATATCGATATCCAACAATTCGCCTAATCGCTTCAAAAAAACGGTCAAAGAGGGCGTTCTTGCTGTGGCTTTTGCTATATCCATTTGTGATAAAAACTGCCAATCTATTTTGTTATTTCCAAAAATATAATGTACTAATTGGCGTGGGTAAGGAATTTCTTCGGGTAAAGGAAGACGCAATAATTTATCGTTAGCAGCCTCATGGATATTTTGTTTTTGAAGTAAATGAATATCAGCAAACACCCATGATTCTATTTCAGGTATAGCAAAGAAGACATCAATTCCTTTCTCAGAAAATTTTTCTTTTAATTTTAATTGAGCGTCGGGAATTGTTTTAGAATCAGAATCTAATAAAACAACAATAGAACTATATTCGTCAAAAGCACCATTCATTGCTTTTGCCATTTTCAAAATGGTTGGCTGACCACCTTGTGAAGCCACAAACTTGATACGCTCAAGCGGAAATCGAGCCGCTTCTAAGATAGGTTTCAAGATGTTGATATCACTTGTCCCCTCAGTAATTAATAGAATTTTATTATCTTTCATCGCTGATAGTATCTTTTAACTTTGACAAAAGTAATACTTATTGACGTAATATACAATTCTCGTGATGATTTCAACACTATTAATTTAAACTTATCAATTTCTCAAAAGCCTTCAAAGCCTTCCCCGACAACAACGCTTCCTCGCCTTCTGCAATACAATCCACTAAAGAAATATGCGGGTTGATGGTGTGAATGGCAACACCTGCATTGACCGATACAGCATCGTTTTGGGCTTGTGTACCAGACCCCCTCAGTATGTGCATGAAAATTTGCCCCGCTTCTTCAACGGTATCGCCGCCGAACAACGCCTCTTGCGTAATTTGTTGTTTACCAATACTTTGTGGTGAATATGTGACTTCTTTGGCGTTCATTTTGAGTTTAAAATCGCCTGTCAAACTGACTTCATCGTAGCCATCTAAGGCGTGGACTATAGCAAATTGCTTGTTCGGAATTTGTTGAAAAATATATTGATATAGTCGTGCTAATTCTAAGCTAAACACACCTGTCAATTGATATTTCGGTTGCGCAGGATTGACCAAAGGACCTAAGATATTAAAAAAAGTTTTCACGCTTAATTGCTTGCGAATGGGACCCACCGTTTTTAAAGCGGGATGAAAAAGGGGTGCGTGAAAATAGCATATATTGGCGGTGTCCAATTGCCGTTTGAGCTTGTCTATATCGTTTGAAAACGTGTAGCCCAAATGCTGCAACACATCCGAAGACCCACTGTTTGACGATACGCCCACATTGCCATGTTTCGATACCTTATAGCCCGCCCCCGCTATCACAAAACTGGAGAGTGTGGATATATTAAACGTGTTTTTGCCATCGCCACCTGTGCCGCATACATCAATCGTTTCCACGCCTTCCAAATCTACGGGAATACAGAGTTCCAACAAGGCTTCGCGGAAACCTTGCAACTCCTCTACCGCAATCGGGCGCATGAGGTAAACGGTGATAAAAGCCGCAATTTGCGCCTCGTTATATTGCCCCGTTGATATATTGGTCAATATATCTTTAGCTTCAGCTTTGCTCAATTTTTTATGGTCAAATAGTTTTCCTAATATTTGTTTCATATATATCAATACAATTGTTTTTTAATTTAAAAAGACTAATTTTGTAAAAAAATAAAAGATGTCAGTAGCAATTGCATACAAAAAAGATTATTCTCTTGTGGGTGTCGAACCCTATATCTCTTGGGAGGCTTTTCAAAAAAAGTACCTTAGCCGAGAAGATGCCTACAAATATGAATGGCTTAACGGCAAAATCGAAAAAACCAAACGTGCTATGGATTTTACACAACTCTTTATCGCCAGAAATTTACTGGCGTTTTTCAGACAATTACTTTCACAAGGTGAAGTAAATGGTGAACTTATGACCGAAGGAGACATTTTTTTCCTCGAAAATCATCGCCGACCCGATTTGTTTTATTTTACCGATGACCAATTAGCCTACACAGCACATGGCGAAAATCAAGTCCCCGCTTTTATTGTTGAAATCATTTCAAAAAACGATAATATCAACAAAGTCGTTGAAAAAATGGGTAACTATCGCGCCGCAGGTGTTCAAGTTGTCTGGCATCTTTATGCTTTCAACGAAGAAGTTCACGTATATGCTGGCGAGCGTTTAACGTCTATGACAGTCCTTAAAGGAAATGACATTTGTACTGCTGCCCCTGCCTTATCTGCATTTGAAATGTCGGTCAATGACATATATCATAAACCACCTAAACCACAATAGTAGCCACTGATCTAACAGATTTTTGAAGATATATCACAGAATCTTAAGCGAAATAAAACTGTGATATATCTTCAAAATTAATGTCAAAAACATTAGTAATTCTGCATATATCCCCTCAGTATTTTTAATCCAAATTACTCAATTTTGCTTCCGAACAATTTTTTATTTATAAAAACTATTGCTATGCAGGCACTAATTATTGTTGAAAAAAAAATTAGTGGTCTGAATAGCCAATGATAACCGTGGTCATATTCGCTATCAGGTAGGTCTAATCCTAAATACTCAAAAATGAATGAATAAACCCAAAGATTTAAGAAAAGAAACGGAACTAATAGTACAATAAAAATAAAAGCCGAAAATACTATTTCTGTAATCAAGTTAAATTTTCTCATAGTATTACTTAGGCTTAACTTCTTCATAATCAATGTTTTCTGCATCGTCTTCATCATAATCGTCGTCGTCGTCATCATCATCATACCCCTCCTCATAATCATCATCCCAAAATGTTGACGTATTAGGTAATATTTGTGATATAAAATCATAATTGCCCTCACCAACGCTTTTGTTAAGTTTATTCATTATCATACCTACATTATCATATGGACCACTGATAAAACATGGCTTTCCATCTTTACCAAATTCTAACTCTATCAATTCTACATCTTCGGTGTCTTCTTCTAAAAGAAACTGCGTAATTTTCCAATCCTTATCGGGCGTAAATCCTAAATCTTCGGCGTATGCTACCCCACCATAAATCATATTATGCGCTAACGCATAATCTATTTTTTCTTTACCAAAATCGTGTGTTTCAAAAATCATATTTACAAATGGCGCGTACTCAAAATAAGGCTGATTGAAACGGAAAGTGGTACTTTTCAAACCTAAACAATACGCATCCACTAAATAAATACCATATGTGACATTGCCCGTCGTATGTTTGCGGGTGACAACCAACGACCTTAATCCGTCATTTTCCCAACCTTTGTTAATAAAACACTCGTAAATTGGCAATTTACGCGCCCGTCCCGATATTACATATTTTTCGGGTGTCATGTTTTGTTGTTGGACTTGTGTCGTCTTTTTGGCTTGTTTTTTCTTTTTTGACATTTTTTCAATTTTATAGTTTTCTAAAATGTAACTATTTACCCCTAACCCCAAGGGGGAACGCTTCCTAAGTATTCTAAAATTAGTGCATTATTCTAAGAGTACTTCGCAGGTGTTCCTCCTTGGGGGTTAGGGGGTAAATAGTTTTCTAAAATACGTATTCAATAGCATTTTGCGTACTCGATACCTTAGTCAGCATCGGCGCAAAAAAGTTTTTCAAAATTTGCTTGCCATAGGGTGTCATAATGCTTTCGGGGTGAAATTGTACGGCGTGTACATTATAGCGTTTGTGCGACAATGCCATGATGACCCCCTCAGTATCCGCAGCCGTAATAGTCAAATCCGAAGGAAAATCTGCCCTTGTTGCCGCCCACGAATGATAACGCCCCACCAACAACTCGCGTGGCATATTTTTGAACAGAATATCTTGACTATCAAGCACTTGTATATTGGTCGCCAAGCCGTGATAGACTTTCGTCAGGTTATATAGCGAACCACCGAAGGCTTCCGTGATGGCTTGCAAACCCAAACATACGCCAAATATATGCTTAGTCGGTGCATATCTTTTTATTAATTCGGGCATAATACCCGCCTCGCTCGGCAAACCCGGTCCAGGTGACAAGACGATAAAATCGTAAGCCGCTACCGCTTCCAAACTGATTTCGTCGTTGCGAAATACTGAGGGGGAATCGCCCACGATTTCGGTGATATATTGCACCAAATTGTAGGTAAAGCTATCGTAATTATCTAAGACTAATATTTTCATAATTAATTGATTTTTAAATAAAATTCTTTATTTTTGTAAAAAAATAATATGCCAGTCATTTTTCAGAAATATCCTAAAATTGTCTCCGATATAGATTATTGCGATGGCAAACCCCGTATAAATCGTACACGCATAACCATTTCCGCTATTTTATCATATCTTGCAGGTGGTATGACTACGGAAAAACTACTTGTTGCTTTTCCTCAATTGACACAAGAGGATATTAATCAAGCACTATCTTTTGCTGCCCATCAACTCCAAGAAATTTATATACCCCTCAAAGCTGCATGATTACTTTTCTATTAGACGAAAATATAACCAAACTTTTCAAAATACCCTTTGAAAAGCATAACTATAATGTGTTACACGTTTCTGACGTGAACTTATCGAATACGCCAGATGAAATTATCGTTGATTATGCGGCTGAAAATAACCTTGTTATAGTCACTTTTGACTTAGATTTTTAAAGAATAATGGCTCTTTCAAATAAAATATTACCATCGGTTATTACTTTTAGAATTGATGGTATCAATGAAGATTATTTAGAAAATATCATTACAGCAAATTTTCAAGATATTATCCCATCCTTGCTTGAAGGTGCTTTAATAACCATCAATGAAAACAATATTAGGATTAAGAAACTCCCGATACAACGTTCATAATCAATACATTACATCATCCAAACAAGGCTGAAAAAAAAGCTGTTGTGAACCCAATTCAAGGGCTGTCAAAAAGCCATACTCTCGGTTAAGATTTACAAA
>JAYVKQ010000956.1:0-4703 GCA_043768285.1 Saprospiraceae bacterium
TTAACTTTTATGGGTATAAGAAAGGAGATATTGACGGGTCAGCTAATTTGGGACAATAATTATTTTTTACAGTTTTTGAAATTCCATTGATTTGAAGTATATAATTTCTACATACGCACTTATATTTTTTTTTAAAATAAACATGATAGCACAGCCTATCATCAGCAATACCTATTTTCCAAGTGCTGGTGATAAGTTGGCAATGGCAGTAGCTTCTGATAATGCGACAAAATTATTAACGATTACCCCTTCAGATGAAAACCAAATATGGAATTATGCTTTTTTGGATTCTGTCAATACGATTGTCGAAAAGTATGAGACAGCATCAGCGGCTATTAAACAAGATTTTCCAGAGGCGGATATGGTCAGCACTTACGAAGGGCAAGAGGCTGTTATCAATAAAACCAATGAACGTTTTGAAATATTGGCTCTGAAAAATTACAAGGCGCGACATATAACCCTCAATACCCTCGTCAAGCCCGATAATCCTATATTGCTTCGGCGAGCTGACATGACGTATATATCCATCAATAACAATCGCTCAGTATCGGCTGTGACACTTTCTCCAGCACAATTTCCAGATAGTTTGGTCAATCGCTTGCCTATTCGCCCCGATTCGGTGCGGATAACTATCATTGATACGCGGCAGGACTATGCAGATGCGTGGGGCAATTTGACTATTCCAAGTGGGTCTTACAATGTGCTTCGAGTGCGCTGTATTGAGATTGTAGAACAAAAAATTGAGGTTAAACTTAATAATACGTGGACAGACGCGACCCCTCAGTATTTTAATGGCAATCCAAGCCCACAAGACACATTCATTAATTATCAATTTTGGGCAGATGGTGTGAAAACACCGATTTTGCGCTTGACACTGAATAGCAAATATGACATAACCAAAGCTGAATACCGTATAGAACCGCCTCAAACTGTAGCCATATCAGGAGTTATAAAATTTTGGAAAAACGTACCTATGCGCAACGTTAAAGTAAAAATTGGTAACGACTCTACGCTCACCGATGCCAATGGGCAATACCGCTTTGATGCCATCGAAACGAGCAAAGAGCTTGGTGTAACTATTACAAAATCAGATAATTATGAAAACGGAGTGGATGCTATTGATTTGATTTTATTGCGCCGACATATCGTAGGCATTACCTATATTACGTCCCAATTTCAACTCTTTGCAGGAGATATTGATGGCAACAATGATTTGGATGCCATTGACTACGTTTATACAAAACGCTTGATAGTCGGCATTTTAGAAGCCTATCCACAAACTTCTGCATGGCGTTTTGTTTCTAATGAGATAGCACAAGACACGCGCTTTCCAATCCGCTTAATCGAAAGTTTTCCAATTCAAAAAACGTTTACAGTCTCCCTCAGTAATTTAGACTTTGTAGGCTTCAAAAAGGGGGATATTGATGGGTCAGCCGAATTAGGGAATTAAAAACAACAGGCGTTTGATTTTGCCTTAGGCTAATTTATTTTAAAAAGAAAGAGGCAGTAATAAATATTTTACTGCCCCATTCCTTATTTACTTATTTACTGTTGTGCCTTTATTTCATCAATATTGGGATTAAGTTTCACCACATGGTCACGCTGATGACGGCGCAAACGCATATTTAAGGTTTCAACGCCCAAAGAAAAGGCAATGGCAAAATAAATATACCCTTTTGATACGTGCTGATGGAAACCTTCGGCAATCAACATCACCCCAATTAAAATCAAGAATGACAACGCTAACATCTGCATAGTTGGGTGACGATTGATAAACTCACTGACAGATGAGGAGAACAGCATCATCACGAGGATGGATATAATGACAGCTACCATCATCACGAATATCTCTTGCGTCATACCAATAGCCGTCAATATGGAATCGAAAGAGAAAACAATATTTACTAAGCATATTTGGAAAATAACCGATGACATCGAGGATGTTTTAGCTGTTTTTACCTCCGTGCCATGCCCTTCCAATTTTTCGTGAATTTCTTGTGTACTTTTATACAATAAAAATAATCCACCACCAATGAGGATTAAATCTTTGATACTAATACCCAACGGCACATCACCGTTTGCATGGTCTTTTATAAAATCTATGTGAAAAATAGGCTCACTTAACGATAATATCCAGCCAATAGCCAATAAAAGTATTAAGCGAAACGTCAAGGCAAGTATCAAACCGTAATTGCGGGCTTTAGGGCGGTCTGCCCTCGGCAACTGATTTGCCACAATAGATACGAATATGATATTATCCACACCTAAAACAATCTCTAAAAAGGTTAAGGTAATAAGGCTTAACCAGACTTCCGAAGAAGCTAAATTTGGTAATGTAAAATCAACAAGTAGCATACTTTCAAATTTTTCTGATAATTTTGTGAAAAGATTTAGGTTTTGATATTCGTTAAAAACCTTTACTAAATGCAAAGGAACAAAGAAAACATAAGTCTTTTCATATTAAGCCATTGTTTTCTTTGTTTCTTTGCATTTGTAAGTACCAATATCCAAAAAAACAAAATAGTCTTGTTTAAAAAGCAAAAATAAAAATTCTATCGTTCATCGTACACATTTCTGCAATATTTTGAAAAAAAGGGAAACGCTTAACCGTAAAATACCACCGCCCATCCACGAGGTCACACAACTGAATTTACCGACCCCCTCAGTATTGTCGCTTGATAATGGTATTCCTGTGTATGAAACCCGCTTAGGTACGCAAGAGATTATGAAAATCGAAATCGTCTTCCCAGCTGGTCGTCCGCATGAACACAAACGCCTTGTATCAAGGGCAACGGCGCGTGAATTGCGCGAAGGTACTACCTCTTATACGTCGGCACAATTAGCCGAAAAAGTAGATTTTTATGCAGGGACGCTACAAACGCCCGTCAATTTGGACATGGGTAGCTTGACGATGTTTTGTTTGACTAAACATTTTGAGCAATTAGTTCCCATATTTGCCGAAATGGTGCAGCAACCTACGTTTCCTGAAAAAGAACTGAATACATTTATTGATAATAATATTCAATCCCTTGTGGTGGATTTGTCGAAAAATGATGTGCTGGCGTATCGCAAAATTACAGAAATGATGTACGGCGAAAATCATCCGTATGGCTACAATTCCACGCCCGATGATTATCGCAATTTGACCCGCTTTGATTTAGAAAAACACCACCGCGAACTCTATACTGCCGATAACAGCACCATATATGCGAGTGGCAAAACTAATGATACGATTTTAAAATTAATCAATCAGCATTTGGGTCAAGTGCGGACAAAAATGGTAAAAAATACTGAGGGGGTAGAGTTGAAATACTTTGCACCCGAAAAAATCAAAATCAAGCACGGCGAAGGCACGCAGTCATCTATCCGCATAGGCAATCGTTTTGGCAGTCGAAAAAACCCAGATTTTGACCATTTCTTTGTTTTGATAACTATTTTGGGTGGCTATTTTGGCTCACGCTTGATGACAAATATTCGAGAAAAAAAAGGCTACACCTATAATATATATGCGTCATTGGATTTGATGCTGCACGATGGTTTTTTCTATATATCATCAGAGGTGGGCAACCCTTTTGTCAAAAAAGCCATTACTGAAATATATCACGAATTAGAGGTATTAAAAACCGAGCTTGTAGGCGAAGAAGAATTGCGCATGGTCAGAAATTATCTGTTGGGTAATATGCTCAATATGGTGGATGGCGCGTTTGCCGTTTCGGATGCTGTCAAAAGTATCGTAACAGAAGGGCTACCATTTTCATCATTCACGCAATTTGTGGAAAACGTAAAAAATGTTACGCCTGTAAGACTGCGCGAATTGGCTCAAAAATATTTTAAAAAAGAGGATTTATTCGAGGTAATCATCGGCTAATTTAAACTTATTTTACCATGAATATCCATAAAATTTGCTTGTTTTTTACCCTTTTCAACTGTATAGCTTGCATGGAAAACCGTGTTAAAAATGCGTATGCCGAAAAAGAAACTATTTTAAAAAGCGCATTGGCTGAAAAAGGATTTGCAAATTATTTCCCTATGTATATCCGAGTTTTTAAAGCTGAAAAAACGATGGAGATTTGGGGATTGAAGGATACCACTTATCAGCTTTTTAAGACATATTCGATATGCAATATGTCAGGAACGTTGGGGCGAAAATACAAACAGGGCGATAAGCAAGTGCCAGAAGGCTTTTACCATATTGAGCGTTTTAATCCGAAAAGTAATTTTTATTTGTCGTTGGGTATCAATTACCCAAATCAAGCCGATATGTTTTTTGCAGAAAAAGGCAATATGGGTGGCGATATATTTATACACGGCGATTGCGTCAGTATTGGCTGCATGGCAATGACCGATGATGTCATCAAAGAGATATACATTATGGCTTTGGAAGCGCAAAAATTAGAGCAAAGGGACATTCCAGTTCATATTTTCCCGTTCAGAATGGACGATAATAATATGCAACAATATAGCGCAACTTTTCCGCAGTGGCTTTCTTTTTGGCAAACACTCAAAGGGCAATATGATTTTTTTGAAAAAGAAAAAAGGTTGTTATTTGTGAATATATCGGCTGCGGGAGAATATTTTTGAACAAGTGCATGGATTTGGAATACCCCCTCAGTAGTGCGTTTTATAAGTTTTTAGAGTGAAAGCACGTATCGGATACTTCAAAAGTATCCGATACGTAGGCAAATCTAAAATTCCATATTCTA
>JAYVKQ010000957.1:0-2279 GCA_043768285.1 Saprospiraceae bacterium
GTCAATATAGTTCAAAAAAATGCAACAATTGTTGTAGTTTTATTACCGCATCCCTATTTACCTTTGTATCATTCAATCATATCTAAAAATCAATAAAAAAATGGAAAATGGAATGACAATGGCGGCAACTATGACCCCTACCATGATACCCAATAATGCGCATACAGACATACCGGGCAACCCATCAACGGCTACAAGCAGTAAGGTTAATCTAAGAAAAAACCTATCAGAAGGGCAGCCCTTGCGGGTGTTAAGTGAAGCCGATTGGCAGTTTTGGATTGAGAATGGTTATGTGATTATTAAAAATGCTGTTCCCCGTGAACAGGCTTTACGGACAGCGCAATTTGTTTGGGCATTTGAAGAAAAAGACCCAAAAGACCCCGAAACATGGTACACTGCCCCTCGTGCAGAGATGAAAATGAAAGAATTGGGCGGTACAGGTATGGTGGAAGTGTATAACAATCAACACCTTTGGAACAACCGCCAAATGCAACGAGTATATGATGCTTTTGTGGATATTTGGGGCAACGAAAAGCTTTGGGTCACGATTGACCGTGCTAATCTAAATTTCCCATTACGCCCTGGGTTTGAATACAAAGGGTTTATCCATTGGGATTATGACCCCGATACAAAGCCGCAAAATGTGCAAGGTGTATTGGCTTTGGCTGACCAATTGGACGAAAATATGGGTGGTTTTCAATGTATCCCCGAATTATTCCGTACCTATGACACTTGGAAATTGACACAACCCGAAGACCGCAATAAGTTTCAACCCAATACCACAGGTTTTGAAGATAAATTTGTAAAAGTAAAAATGGAAGCGGGTGACTTATTGATTTTTAACAGCAGTCAGCCGCACGGTATTCGTGCCAATCATACGACAGATAAGGTACGTATTGCGCAATATATCTCGATGATGCCCGCCGAAGAAGACAACGCTCCTTTGCGCGATTGGCGCATCAATTCGTGGAAAAACCGCATTGCCCCCGAAGGTTATGCCTTCCCCGGTGACCCGCGTAATTGGGAACAAACGAAGTATGGTACGGCGAAGTTATCTGATTTGGGTAAAAAATTGTTGGGTTTGGAGCGTTGGTAATATGAAAATACTGAGGGGGTATATAGGTTTACTAAACCTACCCACTTATTTAAAACATTGATTTATGCGAATAATGGGTTCAAACCCAATAAATCCGTTAGGATTTGTAAATAATTATGAAAAACAAACAATTATACAAAACCCTCAACAACGGCGTAAAAATGCCCCAATTGGGCTTAGGCGTATATGATATGTACGGACGCGAAGCCGAGCAAGCCATCGAAAATGCGGTAGAAATTGGCTATCGCCTATTCGATACCGCCGCCATGTACGACAACGAAACGGAAGTCGGCAATGCGCTACGTAACTCTGGCATTAAGCGCAAGGAGGTATTCATTACAACAAAAGTAAATAACACCGACCACGGCTATGATGCGACGTTACGCGCATTTGAAGTCAGCCAAAAGAAGATTAATTTTGAATATATTGACCTATATCTCATTCATTGGGGCATCAAAGGCAAGCGGCAAGATACGTGGCGGGCTTTAGAACGCCTAAATACTGAGGGGGTCGTCAAATCTATTGGCGTTTGCAACTATACCGAGCCATTTTTAATAGAAATGGAAGGATATGCGTCAATTACACCCGTTGTCAATCAAGTGGAATTTTCGCCGTATTTGTATTTAGAAAACCTTTTAGATATGTGTCGTCAGAAGGGCATTTTGCTGCAAGCATGGTCGCCATTACTGAGGGGGTTGAAAATGAATGACCCAAAATTAGTCCTAATTGCTTCAAAATATGGAAAAACACCTGCTCAAATACTCATTCGGTGGGCATTGGATTTGGGTATATCCACGATACCAAAATCGGTTAATCCTGAGCGACTGAAAGAGAATTTTGACGTATTTGATTTTTCGATTCGCCCATCAGATATGGCTTTATTCAACTACTTTAATGAAAATTTACGGGTATTTAATGAAGACCCATTAGTGCATTTTTAAAGCTATATGAATAAGAGTTGGTCGGGCGGTAAAAGTTTTTGAATAGCTTGGATTTTCTCAATTGCAGCAAAATCTTCAATATTAACCCAGACTAATTTAGGCAGCGGATTAGGTAAGGTTAATAGAAATTTAGTAACTTTTTCAATAAAAAGCATTTGATTTTCCCATTCCATAGAAGGAGTATCTAATAAAATGACTGTATAATTCATCTTATTAAAGTTTTGTTGAAAAGGCATATTCTT
>JAYVKQ010000958.1:0-4285 GCA_043768285.1 Saprospiraceae bacterium
CCTTGAACAATGGTACGCACGAGTTAGATGTCATTCGGTGGGGTATGGGCGTGGATTATCCGACCAAAGTAACTTCCACAGGCGGACGTTTTGCCTACAAAGACGATTGGGAAACGCCTGATACTCAAACCATTAGCTTTGAATTTGGCAAAGATAAAATGGTGCAATGGGAGGGCAGAAGCTGCAATGGTTTCAACAGCGAAGGGGTCAGTCGGGGCGTTATTTTTTATGGCGACAAAGGGACAATGACTATTCCGGGTGGTGATGATTATAAAGTTTTTGGCTTGGATAATAAATTGATAAAAGATGTCAAAACTGAATTACAAGAAGCAACCCGCACAAATACAATGGGTATGGGCGAACTGTTAGACGGTTTACATTTAACCAATTTTGTAGAAGCCATAAGAGGAAAAGTAAGCCAAACTTGCCCCATTAGCGAAGGGCATAAATCTACTTTACTGCCCCAATTAGGCAATATCGCCCAACGCACAGGCAGAAGTTTACAATGCGACCCGAGCAACGGACGCATATTGAACGATAAAGAAGCCATGAAACTTTGGAAACGGCAATATGAAAAAGGGTGGGAGATGATTTTGTAAAACATTATTCGCATTATCTATTAATTAATAAACTATTTTATGAAAAAATCAATCTTGCTAATATGTTCTATATTGTTGACTATCAACATTTTAGCGCAGAAAATAAACGTCAAAGAGCAATTTGAATTTGCTCAAAAACAATATGAAGGAATGTTGAAAACGCATACCGATATAACCAAGTTTCCGCAATCCACTTTGCCCAACGGTCAGCCACGCGATATGAAATCGGACTGGTGGTGCAGTGGTTTTTTTGGCGGTTCGCTTTGGTATTTGTACGAATATACCAAAGCGGACAAATGGAGAGACGCTGCCCACACATGGACAATGGCAGTCGAAAAAGAGCAATTCAATACCCGCACGCACGATTTGGGCTTTATGCTCTACTGTCCTTTCGGCAATGGTTATCGTTTGACGGGCAATCCTGTATATAAAGACATTATGCTGACGGGGGCAAAGTCTTTGGCAACCCGATTTGACCCTAAGCGGGGCGTGATAAAATCGTGGGAAAAATTTGCCCAATATGATTACCCCGTTATCGTGGATAATATGATGAATTTGGAATTCCTCTTTTGGGCTTCCAAAACGTCTGGCGATAAGTCGTATTACAATATCAGTACAACCCATGCGGACTTGACGATAAAAAACCATTATCGCCCCGACTTTAGTAGTTATCACGTTGTTTGCTATAATCCTGATGGCACTATAGCAGCTAAAAAAACACATCAAGGCTTTGCTGATGAATCGGCTTGGTCAAGGGGGCAAGCGTGGGGTATGTATGGCTATATCACGATGTATCGAGAAACAAAAGATAAAAAATTCTTGAAATTTGCCACAGGCATCGCTGATTTTATCTTAAATCATCCGAATATGCCCGCCGATAAAGTGCCTTACTGGGATTTTAATGCGAAAGATATTCCCAACGATGTGCGTGATGCCTCAGCCGCTGCTATACTCTCGGCGGGTTTATTAGAGTTGCAAGGGTATGTGAAAGGGAAAAAGCGCAAAACCTATTTTGCTACAGCTGAAAAGATATTAGAATCACTGTCAAGTCCTACTTATCGTGCTAAAATTGGTGAGAATAATAATTTTCTATTGATGCACTGCACAGGGCATAAACCAGGCAGTTCAGAAATTGATGTGCCGTTGGTCTATGCCGATTATTATTTTCTGGAAGCCTTGTTGCGGTATGATGCTTTGATGAAGAAGAAGTAACCCCCTCAGTATTTTACAAATTAAAAAATAATATTTCTTTAATTTTCTTTACTAACTATCGAAAAATACATTTTAAAAACCAAACCATATCATGCAACGTAGAGATTTTTTCAAAAATATAGCCATTGGCTCCACCTTTTTCATCGTGCCACGCCACGTATTGGGCAAAGGCTATACTGCTCCGAGCGATATGATTAGCTTAGGCTTTATCGGTTGTGGCAAACAAAGTGGCGGCTTGCAAAGAGAGTTTTTAAAAACAAATCAGGTACAATTGGTAGCGGCGTGTGATGTCAGTAAGTGGAAACGTGACCGTTTTGTGCAACGCACGGATAAATATTACGCCGACCAAAAGGATAAATCCAACTACAAAGCCACCCAAGCCTACGAAGATTTTAGAGAACTATTGGCGCGTAAAGATATTGACGGCGTAGTGATTGCTACGCCCGACCATTGGCATGCTGCCATTGCCGTGCGTGCTTGTGCCGTAGGAAAAGATGTGTATTGCGAAAAACCATTATCCCTCACCATCAAAGAGGGTAGGGCGATGGTAGATGCTACCCGCAAGCACAATAGGATACTACAAACGGGCAGTATGCAACGCTCGTGGTCTGAGTTTCGGCAAGCTGTGGAGTTGGTCAGAAATGGCTATATCGGTAAGTTAGAAAAAGTAGTGGTAAACGTAGCAGCAGCCCCTCAAAAATGGGATTTAAAACCCGAAACCAAACCCGCCGATATGAATTGGGATATGTGGATGGGACCTAATACGATTGACCGCCCATTCAACAGCGACCTTGCGCCTGATATGGAAAAAGAAGCCAAAATATGGCCCCGTTGGCGGTGGTACGAAGATTTTGGCGGTGGTGGTATGACCGATTGGGGCGCACATATGTTTGATATTGCCCAATGGGGTATGGATATGGACAATACGGGACCCGTAGAAGTAAACCTCGTGGACACAGGGTTCGATAAGAAAAAATCTTTATTTTATACATATAAAAACGGCGTAGAAATGGTTCATTTTACGCAATCAGATAAGCCTTTCTGCCATTTTATTGGTTCAAATGGCTCAGTTTGGGTTGCGCGCGGCGATTTGCGAACTGAACCGTGGAGTTTGAAAATGCAGCCGATAGGTGCGTCCGATAAGCGTGTCTATTTCAGCGATAACCATTATACCGACTTTCTAAAAGCTATGAAAACGCGCCAAAAACCTATTTGTGATGTAGAAATTGGGCATAGAACTGCGTCTGTTTGTACCATTGGCAATATAGCTTATAAACTCAATCGCTCTCTGAAATGGGATCCTGTGAAGGAGCAGTTTAGGGGCGATAATGAAGCTAATGCCCTGTTGGGGCGATCTATGAAAGCGGAGTGGGCAGTATAGAAATTTATGAGGTATGAGGTATGGGAAGATTTTGCATTAACAAAGTAGCTATCAATAGCGGGCGATTTCAATCGCCCTGCGAAATGACAAATGTAACCTTTGTTCTATACTTCATACGGCACACTTATTTAACATCCAACGTCTTAAATATATGCCTTGCCAATAGTAAACTCGTGGCTAAGGTGACAACACTTAAATACCCGACCCAATCATAATGCTCTATTTGCCCATGTTCACCTTTTACAACAATATAACCCGAAGCCAAAGCTGCCAACCCAGACCCAATTTGCTGCACACTACTGTTAAAACTCTGAAAACTGCCTCTATTCTCGGGACTAACCACTTGGCTCACCATTGCTTGTGCCGTCACTCCGCGCCCTGTACTGGCTGTAAACCAACCTGCAAACAAGGCTAATATCAAATAAAAAGGTAGGGTAGGCATATTGGTAACACCTATAACCAAAGGTAAAGCACATAAAACACTTAGGCTAAATACCTTCAATTTGCCGTAAGTATCCGCCAATCTACCAATCAAATTAGCGGAAAAAAAAGACGCAACACCCCCCGCTAAATAAATCATCGGCGTATGATTTTTGGAATAGCCCATATTAAATTCCATATAAGGATTGATAAAAGGGATTATCAAAAAATGCCCAAACATAATTAATCCCGAAAATATCAACGCATTGCGCTGTGCGGGGGTGGAAAGCACATTTGTTAATATCGCCAATTTGTTGTCTCGCACTGTTTCATTATTGATATGGGCGGTCATTGAAGGGATATAGCGCATCAAAAATGGAACAAGTACAAAACCCAAGCCCCCAACCAATAGAAAAGGCGCGTGCCATGAGCTTAAATTCGCTAAATATAAGGCAAAAGGCACCCCTACAATGGAGGCAATTGCAAAAGCAGACATAATAGCACCCATTGCTTGCCCCCGCCTTTCGTAAGGGAAAGTATCTGATACAATAGAAATTACCTGCGCCCCTATTAAGCCGCCAAACACGCCCGTTAGGGTTCGAGCTGTCAATAATAAAGCGAAAGTAGGTGCTAACCCACACGCCAATGTGCCGACCAAAAAGCCAATATATGC
>JAYVKQ010000959.1:0-15198 GCA_043768285.1 Saprospiraceae bacterium
CCTTGAAAGCGTAGCCTTGCATTATCACTTTTTTACCCGCCAAATCTTTGGGCATAAAGAAGGCGTAATCTTTAAACTTGACAAACATCGGTGAACCACCTTTTTGCGAAGCGATATTCATCCAACAACCTTTCGCTTTGCAAACAGCCTCAACGCTACCTGTAACTTTCACGTTTTCGATTTTATCAGCACCGTTTAGTTTTTTTAACTTAGGCAAAAGATCGTCATAAGCAATCGCGCCCTTGGTTGTAATTTTTTCGCCAAAGGTTTTACCATCATTGGCAGAAGATTTAAACTTTGCATAAGCCTCATCTTCAGAAACCTCTTTTTTGGCAGAAGCCGAAGCGTTAGAGCTATTGGTTTTGTTGCAAGCCATTGCTAAAACTGCCAAAATACTGAGGGGGTATAGCATTTTTTTAAACATGATTTCTATTATTTAGGTTAATGAAAATTATAAATTTAATAATACAAAATTAAAGTAATTCCAAATACAAGTCAAGTGTTAATAACTAAACTGTTAATAAAGCGGCGGCTTCTTGTCGAATAGCTGCTTGGGCTTTACTGATAGAGTCGCCTTGCTGCTCGTTTAATATTTTGAATATTTCAGATATAAGTGTGGAAGCATCCGCTTTAGGGTCTAATTTTTCGGCAGCTATATTGATAATTTCGGCAGTATTATCACGCGCAATTTTTAAGATAGACCATAGCTTGTCGCTGATGTATATCTGTTGCGTTACATTGTGTTCAAACTCTTGTTGAATACCAATCATCAAAGCCAGACGTAAATCATTAACCGATGTCCCCTCAGTACGCAAGCGTCTGATAAGATTGGGGATAGCGATGCGCTCACACAATAAGGTCATACGTTCGTATGCTTGAAGTCGTAAGTTGATAGAAGTACGGGCTTTTTCAGCCTGGATTTCCTGCCATCGTAAAGAGTTCTTTTGGTTGTTTTGATCACGCCATGTTTTGATAATAAAATAGGCAAGAATACCTATGCCTAATAAGATAGGCAAGACAATATAGAAGAGCATATCAATAGATGTCATAAATAATTTTTAAGTCATTAAAGGGACAAAATTAGAAGTATTTTTATAAAAATTAGTAAAAAATTTAATGATAGGAGAAACCGCAAGGTTGTTTTTTGCAAAAAGCATATCTCATTCATTAAAATATGTAAACTGAATTGAAATTTATTCAAAATTTCTTGACTTTCAATGTAACTGTTCGTATGTTTGCAGTCTCTTTGTATAGAAAAAAATCCTTTTCCGAGAAAATCACATGTACTACGCTAACTTAGGCTAAAAGCCCACTATGAGAAGCTCCATAGCAAAACTATGCTTTATAAAAATACTAAACAAGTATTTATCCAGCTATTTTATGTGAAGGTACGCTGAAATTTTGCAGTTCTAAAGCCATAACACATTTTACACGAATTACGAATTTTAATACGAAACTTAGAAGTTCAATTTAAAAAGTTATCAACACTGAATGTATGTTCAGATGTATAGAATTCTTTGGTTTTAATAAAAACATAGAGATATAGTCGAAAACCGTTATAAAAAGACAGCAATTATGTACCCATACAAAGTAATTTTAAATGGCAGCTTAGAATTTGGCACGCAGCGTAGCTACGAAGCCATGATGGCAAATTTGCTTAAGCGCACTGAATTGTATTACAAAAATGATACAGTTTTGAAAGATCCCTCTCACATATCAGAGGAGACAATGACGCTTACTTTCAACAAATTCATCAAAACGGACTGCGTAGAAAAAACGTGGAAGAACACGTTATTTTTATTTCGCGAACTCAAAACATTCTCTGTTGCGGGTGAGTTAAACCTATGGGTTTTTGACGGTAAGGGTACTATGTGTTGCGAAGAAACGTTCAAACCTCAAGGCGACAAAGCGGCTACAGTGTCATATTTGAATGGATTGAAATGCATTAAGCAAAATAATGAGGAGAAAGCAATTGAGTTTTTCAATAAAGCGATAGACAAATATCCGCAATATACTCAAGCATATGCTGGTCGTGGTCAAGCCTGCTACCTATTAGGTAGATATGAAGATGCTTTGATTGATTTCTCTAAAAGTATTAGCTTGAACAATAATGCTGAGGCATATCATGGTAGAGGTGTAGTGCGGGCGGCTATGAAAGAATATACTGATGCAACGGTAGATTTTCAGGCTGCTATTGATGCAACCGTTGGATACCAATCCATTTTCTGGATGTCTCGTAGAGGCAAAGGTGAAAGCCATATGAAATTAGGTGAATGGACGAAGGCTGCTTTCGAGTTCAAATTTTTGTCCAAAAAGTTCTTTAAAGAAGAAGACCCTAATTACCCGTATCGGAAGCAAGCTTGGCAGAATTATGGCGTATCTTGTCAAAATTCAGGTGATATGGTTGAAGCTAATAAAGCCTTCCAACAAGCGCATTTGATTGAAGACTGTGTAGCTGTTGAAGATGCTATTCGTTCTATTAATTTAGATACAAAATCACCTCGCCAAAGCCAAGTTGCTGCAAATTAAGGATTTATACATATTGAAATATATCAAAAGGCACTTCACTTCGAAGTGCCTTTTTCTTATTACCCCCCCCCTCAGTATTTGGAAGTATTTTTCTTCTTTTATACTTTCTCTAATGTTTAATATTATTTCTGCACATTTTTTTTGTAATTCACAGAAAAGATAATATCTTTAATTGAAAAATAAAAAAACACCTTGTGGGCAATACGTGGCTTAATACCCTAATGCGCTATGTCCTAAGTAAGCGAATGCGGCGCATCAAATATTTCTCTGCACACCCAGATGAAGTACAGTCTGCTTTGTTGAGCCAATTCATCAATACCAGTCGTCATACTGAATGGGGCAAAATACACGATTTCGGTTCGATTAAAAACCCACACCAATTTGCTAAAAATGTGCCCATTCAAGATTATGAAACCCTAAAGCCATATATCAACCGCATGATGCACGGCGAAGCAAATGTGCTATGGGATGGTAAAGTGACATGGTATTCAAAATCAAGCGGCACAACCAACGATAAAAGCAAATATATTCCTGTAACTATTAGCAATCTCAAAACCTGCCACCTTAAAGGCGGCTGGGATACCTCTGCCTTGATATACAATGCCCGACCTGACACCAAAGGGTTTGAAGGGAAAATGTTTTTAATGGGCGGTACATATGATGCCTTTGCGCCACATCCTCAAACCCGCATAGGCGATGTGTCGGCAATTATGATTAAACATTTGCCGTCAGTCGGTAATTATATTTTTGCCCCAAGTGTGGACATTGCCATGATGCCCAATTTTGAACAAAAAATTGAGACCATGGCGCATGCGCTTATCAAAGAAGATATGCGCAGTTTGGGCGGTGTACCAACATGGACTGTTGTACTGTTGCAGCGCATTTTGGAGATAACGGGTAAGAAAAACATCTTAGAAGTATGGCCTAATTTGCAAGTCTATACGCATGGGGGCGTGAGCTTTATGCCTTATCGAGAAACCTTTAAACAGCTTATTCCGAAAGACGATTTTATATATTGGGAAATTTACAATGCTTCAGAAGGTTTTTTTGCAACGCAATCTGAATATGGCGCAGATGATATGCTTTTACTCTTGAATAATGGCATTTACTACGAGTTTTTGCCTGAAAGTGAGTGGTATTCAACCAAACCCATAGCCATACCCCTCAGTGCTGTGGAAGTTGGTAAGCATTACGCGCCTGTTATTACGACCAATTCGGGCTTATGGCGATATATCGTAGGTGATACAGTTTTGTTTACTTCTACAAAACCGTATAAAATAAAAGTATCGGGCAGAACCAAGCAATTTGTCAATGCTTTTGGAGAGGAGGTCATGGTTGCCAATACCGACAAAGCAATTTCGGAAACCTGTACGGAACTCGGTGCGCGGGTCAATGAATATACTGTTGCACCCGTCTATTTTAGAGGTAGCAAAAAAGGTGGACACGAGTGGATTGTGGAATTTGACCGCGAACCACCTGATATGGAAACCTTTAATAATACCCTTGACCGCAATTTGCAACGCATCAATTCCGATTATGAAGCCAAACGCTTCAAGGATATGGCTATGGAACGCCTTAAACTCCGCCCCGTCCCGCGTGGCACGTTCCATATGTGGCTCAAAGCAAAGGGGAAATATGGCGGACAAAGCAAAGTGCCGCGCCTTGCCAATAATCGGCAATATGTGGAAGATATTTTGACTTTTTTGAAGATACCATCGTCAAGATAATTTGTTTCAACCCCTTGAAAGTGTTTTTGATATATCTACTTTGTAGGCATTAATGGCAGGAATAATGGCGGCAACAAAGCCAATGACCAACGCGCCTGCGAGCAAATACCACTCTTCTGGTAACCATGACCAACCTGTGAAGGAATATCGATATGCATCACTCATATATTTTGCTAATAGCTGCATCGCGCCATGACTGAGGATAATACCTATCAAAAAGCCCGAAAAACTCAATAATAATCCTTCTAATATAATAAGTAAAAACAATTTCCCCTGCCCCGCACCCATTACGCGCATGAGGGCAAGCTCGTATTGTCTTTCTTTCAACGAGTTGAATAAAGCAATAAAAATGCTCAAACCTGACACAAAAACAATCAATAGAGCTAAAGCTCGAAGAGCCTTTTCACCTACGCCCATCATCTCGAATAAACGATTAAGTTCAATGGCAGGCGTAGCCGCTTGCATATCTGTATTGCTGTTGACATTACGTTGAAAATTAAGGGCTTGTACGCTTTTATTATTTTTAAATTGTAGTAAAATGGACGTGATTTGCTTGGTTGTATCTTTCTCCTCTATTAAGGCTTTTCTGTCGTCCGATACTGAGGGGGTGGGTTCTTCATGGTCGTGATGGTCTTCGTGGTGGGTTGTATCGTTCATTTCTTCGGCGTGTTCATGAACTTCCCAAATGCTTTGTGTACTCGTCACTACCAATTGGTCTAAAACAGTATTGGAGGGTTTGAAAATGCCGACTACTTTAAATTTTGCGTGGTCATGCTCATCGCCTTCGGCGTTTAAGCCGTGATTACTTGCAAAACTATCCCCGAGTTTCAAGCCCGTTTTTTCGGCAACCGTTGCGCCAATTGCCGTTTCAAGAGTTGTTTCAAATATCTTTCCTTGCGCCAGTTCACCTTTGTATAGAGTTGAAAAACCCTTCAATGTACCAACTATTCTGTATCCCTTATAACTGTCTCCTAATGAAAGGGGCATACTATTTTTAAAAAAAGGGTGTTGTGGGTTAAGAAACGGTCTTGCTTTTTTTAAATCAATATTGCCTGTTGGTGCATCTATATGGTACATATTGCACAATATCATTTGCAGAGGGCTTCCTTTTGCGCTTACTACCACATCAATACCCGCCAGATTTTTTTCAAATTTATCTGACAATTGCTTATTAACCAATAATAAAAGAGATGTAAGACCAACGCCTAATGCAAATAGCACCAAAGTCAGTGTCATACTGAGGGGGCGGGCGGCAAGATTTTTCCAAGCAAGTTTTAGGATATTCATTTTTCAGTGATTGATTGATTGGGTGAATGGGTGATTATATGATTGTCGATAATCACTCAATCACATAATCACTATAAAATCTCAATTTGATTTTTAAAATATTGTTTCAAACGCCCATCGTGGGTCACTATCAAAAGAGTAGCCCCTACTTCTGCGGCTTGTTTTTCCAAAAGGCTAATGACTTCATCAGTATTTTTATCATCTAAGGCAGAGGTAGGTTCGTCCGCCAAAATGAGAGCGGGGCGATTGATTAAAGCACGGATAATAGCGACCCGTTGGGCTTCGCCAATACTTAATTCTTGAGGTTTTGCTTTTAACTTATGCCCCAAATTAAGTTTTTCTAAATACTGTTTAATAATAAATGTATCAATCGGCATACCTGCCAATTGCTGCGCGAGCATTAGGTTTTCTTCTACTGATAATGATTTTACAAAATGGGCTGTCTGAAAAATAATACCAATTCTTTGACCTCTGAAAGTATCCAAAGCCGTAGCTTTTAGTTGGGCAATATTTGTTTCATCAATGACTATATCTCCTTCGGTAGGTGAGAGCAAGCCGCCCAAAAGGTGTAGCAATGTGGTTTTACCACTACCACTTTGACCCAAAATGAGCCATTGTTCTCCTTTTTTGCATTGGATATTAGGAAAACTGATTGTACTTGCGTTTGGATAATTGAAGCGTAGGTTATGGGTCGTAAGCATAGTAAAGGAATGAGAAATACGGATTATTCAAAATTCGCTGCGATAGCGGCTGCCAATGCCGTCATTTCATCCGCAGGAATGGTCAAAGTTTTTCCAAAACCCAAATCGGAAATGGATTGCAATGGCATCAAATGGATGTGCGTATGTGGTACTTCAAGCCCGACAACGGCAACACCAATCCGTTTGCAAGGTACAGTTTTTTCGACAGCTTTGGCTACCCGTTTGGCAAAAACCATCAAACCAGCCAATAAATCATCTTCCACATCAAAAATATAGTCAATTTCTCGTTTGGTTATGACGAGGGTATGCCCGCGTTGCTGTGGGCGTACATCCAAGAAGGCGAGATAATCTGGCGTTTCGGCTACCTTGTAGCACGGAATGTCGCCGTTGACGATGCGTGTGAATATACTTGCCATGTCTTAAAATGATAATGCCGAGCAATTGCTCGGCACTTATTTTTTTATAAATACCAAGCAACGCTCGGCGTTACTGTATTTAATCCAAAGAAATAGACAACACCTTAAATTCGATGTCGCCATTAGGCGTTTTGATGATAGCAATATCACCCACTTCTTTCCCTAATAAGCCTTGACCTACGGGAGAGCTAACGGATAGCTTACCAGATTTCAAATCAGCTTCCGATTCAGGAACAAGTTTGTACTTAACTTGTTTCTTCATTTTAACATTTTCGATGACAACATTAGCCAACACGCCTACTTTAGAGTCGTCCAGAAGGCTTTCGTCAATGATACGAGCATTACCTAATTTAGATTCTAACTCTGCAATTTTTGCTTCAAGTAAGCCCTGTGCGTCTTTGGCGGCGTCATACTCAGCATTTTCAGACAAGTCACCTTTTTCACGCGCTTCGGCAATGGCACGCGCAGCTTCTTTGCGCCCATTGGTTCTTAATTCATCTATATCAGCTTTGATTTTTTCAAAACCGCCTTGCGTCAAATACGTGTATTGAGACATAATATATATAATTTTTAGTTAAAAAATGCCGTTTTCTCATGTAAAAACGGCTTTATACTGATGGGGTGTTCATATAGAACATTCGCAACGGAATTTTACACTCAAGTAAATCTTGAAATTAAATTTGATGTTTTGTGTAAAACCGCTCTCCCAAACGGTGCAAAAGAGATAGTTTTCAATTTAATTAGTGTAGTATCAATGGGATAAGATAAGAAAAAGCGAGAAGGTTTCTAACCATAAGTAGAAACCTTCTCGCTTTTCATCGTGCAAATATATAGATGTTATTTTAAAAAAATCAAGTTTTAGCTTAACTATTTTTTTAATATCTAAGGTTTTGGCTTCTTTCCCCATTTTTCTAAATTGGGGCAGTAGCGAAACATTGGGTCTATGAGAATGAACGTATTCTGGGATTTTTCTTGTATCCACTTGACTAATCTATCTCCTTTTTTCTGTTCTATTGCTGCTGCCTGTATTTTATTATAGTCTTGCGACAGATTGGCTTTGTGTGGCGATGATTTGGATAACAACTTTACTACTCTATAATATTTTTCGCCTGTAGGTTGTGTTATTTCAAGTGGTGCACAAATACTGTTTACTTTCATCGTATCCGTTGCGAAATACGTATCTGGGTCGAGGTCACGAGTTTCAAATGTATTATTCCCACTTGCGGGATTTGTCATACGACCATCATTATGATAACTTTGTGAATTTTTATCGCCAAATTGTTTTACTGCTACCGAAAATGTCATGGAGTCTCTAATGACTGCCAAACGCACAGAATCCAATAATTTTTTCGCATTTGTCAAATCCATTTCCGTTATTTCAGGCTTAATCAAAATATGGCGACAATGGATATTATTACCGCGTCTTTCTAACAATTGCAGAATATGGAAACCAAATTCGGATTCAAAAACGGGCGATATTTGATTTTCCTCTAATTTAAAGGCTTGAGCTTCAAACTCTGGAACGAACTTGCCACGCTTTGCCCAACCCAAATCACCACCTTCGCGTCCCGAACCAGGGTCTTGTGAATACTTTTTGGCTAAGGCTTCGAAGGGCTGTTTCCCACTCGTAATTTGTTCTCGAAATTCCTCCAATTGTTTTTTTGCTTTGCCTTTTTCCTCATCATTAGGCTTAGTTTTAAACAAAATTTCCGAAATTTCTACTTCTTGATTAAAATAAGGTAAGCTATCTTTTGGTATTTTATCGAAAAATATACGCACCTCGGCGGGTGTTACTTTTATATCAGATAAGACTTTTTCACGCATTTTATCTGCCATGATTTGGTCGCGCATATCTTCGCGCATTTGCTCCTTCATAGCATCAGGCGTTTGCCCATAATAAGTAAGAAACTGGTCGGTATTGCCCCCCATATAATCCAAAATTTTATCGAAACGCAAAGTCAATTGTGATTCGACTTCTTCCTCTTTGGGATATAAGGAGTCAATTTTCGCTTGATTGAGTAGTAGTTTATTGGCTAAAAGTTGGTCTAAGATAGCACACCGATAATTGTCTGGCAATCCCGTTTTTTGTTCTTTGGCTGCCGAAAACTGTTCTTCAACTTCCGACAAAAACAAATATTCGTCGCCAATTTTGGCAACAACTTTATCCAACAATTCTCTTTGCTGACCATAAGTAATCGAAGCAAATAAGGATAAAACAACTATTAAAAAGGTATTTTTCATCTAAATTGTAATTATGAGATTGGAGATTATGAGATTAGAGATTGTAAGATTGGAGATTATATACATCTCAAAATCTCTATTCTCATAATCTCTATTCGCCACTCTCAATTCGTATAAATTTTTACATTATTCTTTTTCATTTCCAACTCATACATCTCTTGCTTTTTCTTTTCAATCAATTGCGATTTGCGCTGATGCAAGATGTATTTTGATGCCTGCTCTTTAATGTACGAAAAAGGAGCAATTTCTTTTTGATTCATAACGCCCAAAGCGCGGAAGTAGTATTGAAAATCATCGTCTTTCATAGTCAATTCTTTACCCGCATCAATATTATCTGAACTCAAAGTGCCTTTGGGTAGCATTTTACTAATATCCTCAGCCTTTGTCCATGCTGAATCTTCGAGGATATACGATTTGGCTTGTGCCTTTGCATATATCTTCATTTTGTTGAGGTTATCACCTGATTTGGGGCTATTCCACCATTTTTGAAGACTATCAGACTGAGGGGTAGGCTTTGGTATTTTCAAAAAATAACAACGCACGATAGGCGTTTCAAGTTGATATTGTTCTTTATTTTTTTCGTAAAACTCTTTTAACTCTTGTTCAGATATGTCGGTTGATAGATTTTCTTTAGTCAATTGTTCTTCATAACTGTTCAAAATCAAGGATTCTCGGTATTTTTTTAACAAATCATCAATATTCAAATCTTTGGGGATATTGCGTTCTGCCTCAGTCATTACGATATTATCACGCACCCATCTATCCACATAAGCATTGATGATTTGGCTACTGTCCTCCCGCGATGCCCCTTCCATAAACATACCCTCCATATCACTCAAATACAACGTCTTATTATAAACAGTTGCCAAGACCTTATTGCTGCCTGTGGGTGCTTTGAAATTTTTACAAGCCGTAAAAACCAAAATACTGGACGCTATATATACGTGTATAGTTTTGAAAAACATTTATAAAAATTGTTAGGCATCGTACGAGGTTGTCTCAAAAGGTGAAGTTTAATTTTTAACGCAAATTATTATTTTGATTCGAGCGCAGATTTACGAAATTTTTAAAATTTTGTAAATCTTTTTCCACGAAAACAAAATATCATTTTGTCTAAAAAATCGCTCTTTCCCTTTTGATACAGCCTCTATACAATGGTCGAATATAACAAAATTAAATTGGGAAGTATTTAACTTTTCTGCGCCACCAAATAAATTTGGTGAGTCCGATTTGAGTTGTTTTGCCCGTTTTTTTTTACAAAATACTGAGGGGGTCTTAACTTCGAAACGCAAAGTTAAATACCCCCTCCCTATTTTTGCATATTTTATCAGAATACTTTATAATATCCTCATTTTTATTATTCAATGACTTGTACCTTACTGATAAAATATTTTGTTTCGCCACGCCAGAATAGGTTTTTAAGATATTCTGTATAGGTTAGCGTCACCCGTTTCCCTGATGTTTCAGATTTTTGTAAGGCATCAATAGTGGCTTGGTCTGTAACTGAAAAATGCCAGATATTGCCACCCGTTACGCCGTCTTCTTCGGTTTGTGGAACCATAACAGCACTCATTTGTAGCTCGCCTTCCCACGTTTTGAAGACATACCCTTTTTTACTTAACTTGCGTAATATGCCTGTGCGCGTCCCTTCGCTATACGGATAGTAAAGAATTACGGCTGCATATATAGCAAAGCCCAGTAAAATAAGCCCTAATAATGTGAACAATTTGCGGCGTAAATGCCATGAAGCAATTCGCCCTTTTACACCATCTTGAATATCTGAAATGCTCATTTTTTATTTATTTTTAATTAAAAAAAATTATTCAGTATTGTCTAATGAAAACACTTCATACTTTAAACTTCATACTTATTCTAATGTGCTTCTAACCAATCTTCACCTACACCCATACCTACTTCAATAGGTACTTTCAAATTGGGCATAGCATTTTTCATGCAATCCGCAATGATGGGTTTTACAATTTCTAATTCAGGTTTATAGACATCGAATACCAATTCGTCGTGCACTTGCAATATCATTTTTGTTTTTAAACCTTTTTCTTTTAATGTTTTATGTATATTAATCATTGCAACTTTAATCAAATCAGCGGCAGAGCCTTGTATAGGCGTATTGATAGCAACGCGCTCCGAGTTGCTACGCGCTAAAGAGTTGCGGCTATCAATATCGCGCAATATTCGACGGCGACCCATGATGGTGGTCACATAACCGTTCTTTCGAGCATCTTCAACAACCGTTTCCATATAGCGTTTCAAACCTTTATAAGTATCAAAATATTGGTCAATCAATTGCTTCGCTTCGGTGCGCGGAATATTGAGTTGTTGTGCAAGGTTAAGCGAACCCGCACCATATATGATACTAAAATTTACGGTTTTGGCATTTCTACGTTGGTCAGATGTCACTTCGGCAAGTGGCGTATTATACACTTTCGCCGCCGTTGCCAAGTGAATATCTAAATTTTGTTGAAAGGCGTCGAGCATGGCAGTTTCGTCTGCAATTTCGGCAATCAAGCGCAATTCGATTTGACTATAATCGGCAGAAAGTAGGATATAGTCTTCACTGCGTGGCACAAATGCCTTGCGCACCCGCCGCCCTTCTTCGGTACGGATGGGTATATTCTGTAAATTCGGATTGTTGCTACTTAATCGCCCCGTAGCTGCTAATGCTTGATTGAATGAAGAATGTACCCGCCCAGTTTTCGGGTTTATCATTCGCGGCAAAGCATCCACATAAGTAGATTGCAATTTTGCCATGCCTCTAAACTCCAAAATCGTTCTCACAACCTCATGCTCTTTCGCAAGTTCCAAAAGGGTATCTTCATCGGTAGCATATTGACCCGATTTGCCCGTTTTTTTCGCTTTTGCAGAAAGTTTTAATTTTTCAAAAAGCACCTCACCTACTTGTTTTGGCGAAGCAATATTGAAACGCATACCCGCTTGACGATATACATTTTCTTCGGCTTCGCGTATTTTTACTTCTAATTCTTTTGAAAAATCTTCTAAATATGTTGCATTTACCTTTATGCCATTGAATTCCAAATACGTCAGAACCTCCACAAGCGGCATCTCAACTTCATCAAATAAATTTTCTAACCCCTCAGTATTTAGGCGCGGTTTGAGGTATTCGTAGAGTTGGAATGTCACATCAGCATCTTCGGCAGCGTAATCTTTCACTCTTTCTATGCTAATATCGCGCATCGAGAGTTGATTTTTCCCTTTACCAATGAGCGTCTCGATACTAACTGGCTCATATTTTAAATAGGTTTCGGCAAGGTAATCCATATTGTGCCGCATTTCAGGCTCTAAAAGATAGTGCGCCAGCATGGTATCAAAGGCTGCCCCGTGCATCTCAACGCCATACCATTTCAAAACAATCAAATCATATTTCAGATTTTGCCCTATTTTTTTGATATTAGGATTTTCAAAAATGGGTCTAAACTCCTCAACCATGTTTTGTGCCGCCTTTGCATCGGCAGGGAATGGGACATAATAGCCTTCATGCGCCTTTGTTGAAAAAGACATTCCTACCAATTCGGCTTGGTTAGCATCAATATTTGTGGTCTCGCTATCGTAGGCAAATATGCTTGATGTGCTTAGTTTTTTGATTAAATCTGCCCTGCGTTCTGGCGTATCTATCAAATAATATTGATGTTCTGTGTTTTCAATATTTTTATCGGCTCTCGAATAGGCGGGTAATCCACTATGGCTACTGCTACTATCACCCGCGCTGCCTATGACCGTAGCCACGGGCGCAGTTTCACCCACGATAGCATTGAATAAATCGCCTTGCATCCCAATTTTTGACGCGGCGGCGGCAATTATCGCGTTTTCATTATCCTTTTCGCCTGTGTCTTCACTGCCCAATATCTCTTTTGCAATAGATTTGAACTCTAAATCTTTAAACGTTTCTATCAAAGCGTCTTTATCGTAGGCAGAAATTTTATAATCATTGGCATTGAATTGAATAGGCGTATTGAGGTCAATTGTGGCTAATTTTTTAGATAAAATCCCTTGTTCTGCAAAGTTTTTGAGAATATACTGTTGCTTTCCTTTTAAATTATCCGCGTTGGCAATTACCCCTTCAAGGCTATCATATAGTGACAATAGCTGTTGCGCAGATTTAGGTCCTATGCCCGGCAGCCCCGGTATATTGTCCGAAGCATCTCCTTGCATACCCAACATATCTATCACTTGTTCCACTCTTTTGATTTGCCAATTGTCAAGCACTTCTTGCACGCCCCATACTTCGGCATCGTTGCCATTTTTGGCAGGTTTATATAGGAAAATATTATCACTCACTAACTGGCAATAGTCCTTATCGGGGGTCATCATATATACCTTAAAGCCTTCATTTTCAGCTTGTTTTGCCAATGTACCAATCACATCATCGGCTTCATATCCTTCGGCAGTGACGATAGGAATGTTCATACCCCTCAGTATTTGCTTGATATAAGGGATGCCAAAACTAATATCTTCGGGTTGGCTATCGCGGTTCGCCTTGTAGGGTTCAAACATGACGTGGCGAAATGTTGGGGTCGGCAAGTCGAAAGCTACCGCAATATGGCTGGGGTTTTCTTTTTTCATCACATCAAGCAACACCCGCGTGAAGCCACTGATGCAGGAGACATTCCACCCTTTCGAGTTCATTAAAGGGCGGGAGATAAAAGCATAATGTGCGCGATACACCAACGCATGACCATCAAGCAAAAACAGTTTTTTCATAATCGGGCGTTTCTTAAATTTCAACAAAAATATATCAAATTCCCCACTTGCAACAATTCTTACTGAAATAAAATAATTAGGTAGGGTATATGAAAAAGCCTTATAAGATGTAAAATCCAAAAAGGTTTGATTATCAAAGAGTTATATATATCAATCAAAAATAATTGTCTTATTGCCATTCACGAATACACGGTCTTCAAATACCAATTTCAAGGCTTTTGCCAATACCAATTTCTCTACGTCGCGCCCCATTTGCGCCATCTCTTGTGGCGAATGTGTATGGTCGGTGGGTATCACATTTTGCATAATTATGGGTCCTTCGTCAAGGTTGTCATTCACAAAATGCGCCGTTGCGCCAATGATTTTTACGCCTCTCTGATAGGCTTGGCGATAAGGATTTGCGCCTATAAATGCAGGTAAAAATGAATGGTGGATATTGACAAGCCGATTGGGATAATTTTTGACAAAATCAGCGGACAATATGCGCATATACTTCGCCAATATCACAAAATCGGGCTTAAATGTATCAATGCGGCTCAAAACTTCCCATTCATGCTCCTCGCGTGTTTTGTTTTCGTGGGATATAAAATGAAAGGGAATACCCATTTGCTCAGTATATTGTTGCAGCGTATCGTGATTGCCAATGACCGCCAATATCTCTGCATTAAGTTCTCCAAAATAGTGTCGCACAAGCAATTCGCCTAAGCAATGATGCTCTTTTGTCACCAATATCACGACTTTCTTTTTCTCTTTTTTGGCAATAGATACTGTCGCCCCATTGGGCAATATACCCATCAAGCCATTTTGAATACGCTCAATGTCCATTTCTCCCGCAATATCCGTCCGCATAAAAAAACGTTGGGTCTCTTCATCTACAAACTCGTGGTTGGTGATAACATTCAAATCGTTGTGGTACAATACGCCCGTCACTTTATGCACTAAACCTTTGGCATCGGCGCAATCTACTAATATGGTGTGTGTCATTTTTTTTGAATATAGAAGTGGAGAATGTTTTAATACAAAATAATTTACTTTTATAGATATTTTGAGAGGATGTTACCCCTCAGTAATTGGCATAAAATCAAGGCTAAAAATAGTGGTTTTTTCGGGTGTTATAGGTTTTTTTGTTCAATATTAAAATAAAACGTATAATATTTATTACCTTATTTGTAGTGTTTTTAACTATTCACAATTTTTTTTACTCAATTTATTTGTTAGTGTCGCAATCCCGCCACACTTTTACAACATATCTAAAACGGTAGTCCAAAGTTGCACCCTCCCACAACGGCAACTGAAAACACTAACGGGCTACTAAATACGACCACACACCTTTCCGCATATTTGCGTATCGAACCATTTTATTGTTTTATCTCACCTTTAATTTATAGCCATTAGTTGTTGTAGCGTAACGCTACGATAAGCAAACCTTTTACCTAAAAAAAACATTTTTTATCGCAACAAAACATCTATCTTTATGAACTCGTTTTTCTCTACAAGCCTACAAGCCTACAAGCCTACAAGCCTACAAGCCTACAAGCCTACAAGCCTACAAGCCTACAA
>JAYVKQ010000960.1:0-2557 GCA_043768285.1 Saprospiraceae bacterium
ACGTTATGTCTTACCGCAGCAAGTTTCCCATATTCAAGCACCATCCCGATTTGGTATATCTTGATACAGCTTCAACGAGCCAAAAGCCAGCGTCTGTCCTCAAGGCGGAAAGGGATTTTTATGAAAAAAACTATGCAAATGTGCATCGTGGGATATATGGTTTGGCTGTGTCGGCAACCAACTTGTACGAAGGCACGCGGGAGAAAGTGCGGCAATTTCTAAATGCACAATCCCATAAAGAAATCATTTTTACAAGCGGTACTACTGAGGGGGTGAATGTGGTGGCGCATAGCTTCGTTGCGCCGATGCTCAATGAAGGCAATAATATCATCATTTCGGCAATGGAACACCACGCCAATTTAATCCCGTGGCAACAGCTTTGTATAGAAAAAAAAGCGGAATTGCGCGTTATACCTATAAGCACTGAGGGGGTACTGGATTTAGCCCAGTATGGTACATTATTGTCTGAAAAAACGAAGATTGTTGCTATTTCTCATATTTCTAATACGTTGGGTACAGTAAATCCCATTGAAAAAATAATATTCAAAGCGCATCAACATGGTGTGCCCGTATTGGTTGATGTGGCTCAAAGTATCGTTTCGCATAGCATAGATGTGCAAGCGTTGGATATAGATTTTCTCGTTTTTTCGGGTCATAAAATCTTTGCGCCTACGGGCGTGGGTGTGCTATATGGTAAAGAAAAATTTCTAAATAATATGATACCCTACAAAACGGGCGGCAGCATGATTAGAGATGTGACCTTTGAAAAAACGGTATTCGCACCACCGCCGAGTAGGTTTGAAGCGGGTACACCGCATATCGCAGGGGTCATTGGCTTGTGTGCTGCCATAGATTTTGTTGAAAAAATTGGACGACAGACTATCAAAAAGCATATTCAAAAACTGACTGATTATGCAACTGAAAAATTAAAAAATATAGACGGTCTTACCATCATAGGTAATGCGCCCGAAAAAAGTGGTATTATCTCTTTTGTTTTAAAAGATATTCATCCACACGATGTTACGACTATATTGGCTTCCCAAAATATCGCTATCCGCGCAGGGCATCATTGTACGCAACCGATTATGGATTTTTATGATATTGCAGGGACTAATCGGGTGTCTTTTTCGATTTATAATACTGTGGAGGATATTGATAAATTGGTTGAGGGTATTGAGAAAGTGCTTGAAATACTGAGGGGGTAGCAATTTTAGTATCCAACACGAATAGCACGAATAAGTACCGAATTTTTCTAATCTTGATGTAATGATTTGCATTACATTTGTTTTATCAAATCTAAAACTCTATTTCATTCACGTTTTTCCTAAATCACATTTGATGTCAAAATCATTCTCTATTATATTTACCTTATTATGCTTCATAGCGTGTGGTTCATGCAAAAAAATGACGGTTGAAACGCCCAAGCCTACGCCCGTCACACCACTGGCATCCGCCTTGAATACCTACGCGCCCGACAAATTTGTGATGGGGTCTGACTTGTCCTATGCCAATCAAGTGGAGGACTATGGCGGCGTTTTCAAGGATAGCGGCAAGGTGAAAGATGTGTTTCGACTGTTCAAGGAGCGCGGCAACAACCTTGTGCGGGTGCGCCTATGGCATTCGCCGACTTGGACGGCGGGTATTAATAATGGTAAGCAATATAGCGATTTGCAGGACGTAGAGAAAACCATTCGCCGCGCCAAAGCGGAGGGTATGCACGTCAATCTTGATGTGCATTATTCAGATACGTGGGCTGACCCCAGCAAGCAAGGGATACCCAAAGCATGGGAAGGTTTGTCGCTGGCGGTGTTGAAAGATAGCGTCTATCAATATACGTTCAAGACCTTAAAATACTTAGAAAGCCGCAATCTTACGCCCGAAATGATACAAATTGGCAACGAAAACAACGGCGGTATGCTTTGGCCTCTCGGGAAAATCGTGAACAATGATTTTAAAAATTTTGCTGATTTGTTGAAAAGCGGGATACAAGCCGTGCGCGATTTTTCAAAAACAGCGGCGATAAAACCGCAAATAGTTCTCCATTGCGCTCAATTAGATGGGGCTGAATGGTGGTCAGATGGGGTGATAACGAAGGGTGGTGTTACCGATTTTGATATAATTGGACTATCACATTACTACAAATGGGCGAAGATTAATACGATGGCGGATATTGGTAAAACCATTGCTGCCTTGAAAACCAAATACGGCAAAAAAGTGATGATTGTCGAAACCGCTTTTTCGTGGACAAGCGCGGACGGCGATGGTTATGGCAATATTATGTCCACCAATACGTCTGTCGAGACATACCCGATTTCGCAAGCGGGGCAACTGCAATATATGCGCGATTTGACCCAAACGGTTATTTCGGCGGGTGGTTCGGGTATCCAATATTGGGAACCCGCTTGGATTAGTTCTAATATGAAAGACCTTTGGGGCAAGGGGTCGAGTTGGGACAATAATACGCTGTTCGATTTTTCGGGAAATGCTTTGCCAGCGTTTGAATTTATGACGGCAGTGTATAAATTTTGATAAAATACTGAGGGGGTAGGTGTAAAAC
>JAYVKQ010000961.1:0-3003 GCA_043768285.1 Saprospiraceae bacterium
AAGAAGTGAAAAATGTACACTGGGGAAGTGTGCAAGTTACCGCTACGCTAAAAACTTGCACAAACAGTGTTTTTTCTTGGAAGACTTGGGCGCAACGGGGGATGCCAGATTTTTATTCATTAAATGTTGGAGTTCCAGTCTATGGATATATTAATTGGAATATCAATATCGCGATGGATAGACATTTTCAATGGTACGTTTCACCTCTTGGAATTGGTTTGGGTTATCCAAGTGGTCGTTTTATTAGCTTAACAGCAAGTTGGTTACAACAACCTAAAAAACCAAACCCTTCTGAAATGTATAATTTTTTATCAGGACATGCTATAGGTGTAAGCCTTGGGTACTATACCGGTGGTGTTTATAATGTTTCACCTACAAATAGTGGAACACAAAGTGCTTGGGGTTTTGGCATTATGACCCCTCAATTTGGGGGCAGTTATAATTATACCCCTGATATTTTGATATTTAATCGGAAATAAAATATTGTTAATTATTAAAACTTTGAAAATCATGTTAAAAGTAGATTTGATATTACTTATTGTTTGCATAATTTTAGGAATAGTTATGTTGTATTTTGGGAAGCAATATGTCTTTAACACCGAAAATTTTTTACAAAAGATGATAGAACGTCAAAAGATAGATGAAAGTTCAGTGCAATATAGGTATCTGAAAAATAAATCTAATACTGTATTCCATAAAATGAATGGGATTGGTTTATTTATAGGGGGTATTATTTGTATTGTTTTGCCTATCTTAAAACTATATAAATTAATAAAATAAATGCCCTGCTGGCCCAGGGTCTTAAGATAAACCAAACACAGGTTGCTCGTTAGGTTTTGTAAAACCCAGTTGTTTTAAGTACCCGACAAAGGTATTTCATACTAATAAAACAACGTAATTTTACAGATATATAAAATGTTGAAAATTAGCATTTTATACCTTCCGTTCTTAGAAGTGTTCACAGGGGTTATCGGAAGTGTTTAGTGCAACGGTCACTTCCGACTTGTTGCCCTGCTGGCGTTGCCCCATGGTTAGTTATCTTTGCTAACATCAGTTATGTACCTATCATAAAGGCTTTTTTCAAAAATATTTTCCATATTAACAGTATTTTAAGTCTCAAAATTTGCCTATTTGAAAAATCAAGTGCATCTTTGTGCTATTAATTCTATGGGATTAGTAGAATTAATAAATTACAACCTCTATTATTTTTTTTGAAGGCTTGAAAACGGCAAAGGGCGTGGTATGGAATTTGACTATATGACATATTAGCCCTTTGTTTAATTTGCTCTAATTACATTCTATTCATTCTGATTATGGATATATTAAACGCACTCAATACCGCGCTAAAAGGCAAAGATATTATACAATCGTTAGCCTACTTAGCGGATAGATTTCCCAATCAAATTGTCTTTTCAACCAGCTTTGGTATTGAAGACCAAGTGATTACAGATTTTATTTTAAAAAATAATTTGCCTATTCATGTATTCACATTGGATACAGGTCGTCAATTTCAAGAAACGTATGCTACGTGGAATAAAACCTTGACAAAATATAGCAAAACCATTGACGTTTACTATCCAAATACTGAGGGGGTAGAAAAAATGGTGCGCGAAAAAGGACCGAGTAGTTTCTACAATTCCGTTGAAAATAGAAAACAATGTTGCTATATTCGTAAAGTAGAACCTTTGAATAGAGCTTTGAATGGGCAAAAATTATGGATAACGGGTATCCGTGCTGAGCAATCGGCTAATCGTCATGATATGTCCAACCTCGAATGGGACGCTGCGCACGACCTTGTCAAATACCACCCGCTTTTTGATTGGTCGTTTGAGGAAGTAAAATCTTACGTATTGAGCAACGGTATTCCGTATAATCCGTTACATGATAAGGGTTTTGTGTCTATCGGTTGTGCACCTTGTACGCGGGCGATACGCGAAGGGGAAGATTTCCGGGCGGGACGTTGGTGGTGGGAGGATGCGAGTAAGAAAGAATGTGGTTTGCATATAGTTGAGCAAAATGCCTAATTTTTGTAGCGTCGAATTTATTCGACTTCTGCGCCATGTGTCGAATAAATTCGACACTACATTATTGAAAATCAATTAATTATCACATAAATGAGTACATATAAATTTGATTACTTAGACCAATTGGAAGCTGAAGCGATCCACATTATGCGCGAAATAGGCGGTCAATTTGAACGCCCTGCCTTATTGTTTTCGGGCGGTAAAGACAGCATCGTATTGGCACATTTAGCCTTAAAAGCCTTTCGTCCTGGCAAGTTTCCGTTTCCGTTGGTGCATATAGATACGGGGCATAATTTCCAAGAGGTATTGGATTTTAGAGATGGTTTGGCAAAATCTATTGGCGAGCGTTTGATAGTGCGCCAAGTGTTGGATAGTATCAAAAAACACCGTTTGCAAGATGCGAAGGGCAAATTTCCGAGTAGAAATGCTTTGCAAACCTATGCTTTATTGGATGTGATTGAAGAATTTGAGTTCGATGCCTGCATTGGTGGCGCAAGACGCGATGAAGAAAAAGCCCGCGCCAAAGAACGTATATTCAGCCACCGCAACGAATTTGGGCAATGGGATCCTAAGAAACAACGCCCCGAGTTGTGGAATATCTACAATGGTAAGTTAGAAAAAGGCGAAAATATGCGCTGTTTCCCTATATCCAACTGGACAGAATTGGACGTGTGGAACTATATCAAACGGGAAAATATAGAACTGCCTTCGATATACTTCACCCACGAAAGAACGTGCGTCCGTACTGAGGGGGGGCAACTGCTCGCTGTCACAGAGCATATCCAACTCGACCAAACCGATGATATTGTGGTGCGCAATGTCCGCTACCGCACCGTAGGCGATGCCACTTGCACGGCAGCCGTTGAAAGCGATGCCGATAATATTGACGATATTATTCAAGATATTATTGACGCTAAAATTTCGGAACGTGGGGCTACGCGGATGGATGATAGAATTTCGGAAGCGGGGATGGAAGATA